>JAUSOJ010000183.1 GCA_030656195.1 Lutibacter sp. | reverse complement strand
AAGCTTTCTTTACTCTTCCTTAATGAACTTAAGCCAATACCTTTCCTTATTAGCGGTGGCAAATGTAATCCCTTTTATTATTCATTTACAAGTTTTTTATCCCTTTTTTTGAAGAAAAATTAAATTAATTTTTACCCTGCTGAAATTGTGCGAATTACATTTGAAAATATTCTAGGAAATTTGAAATAATCCAATGCCTTTAGCTTTATGTAAAAACTTGCTTATAGTATACATGTTATAAGGTATAAAAAAATAGCCAAGTTCTATAGTAACTGCAGCAAATGCGTTAGGGATTGAAGTGAAAATCCTTTTTTGATTCGCCAAAAGGCGAATCAAAAAAGATTGTAACGAAAAGCCCGGCCCGCCAGCTGGCGGGAAACGCCCAAAAATAACAAAATACAAAATGCTGTAATAATTAGAATTAAACCAAATAATTTAATATTTATTTGTAAAAAAGCTTCTGTTAATAACACAAAACGTATTGCTAAACTGATACTTTTCCAATATCTTTGCTGCTTTAATAAAAAAAGCATGATTCAAATAACTTTGCCGGACGGCTCAATAAAAGAATTTCAAAAAGGGAGCACTCCTATGGATGTTGCCGTAAATATAAGCGAGGGATTCGCCAGGAATGTAATTTCTGCGCAATTTAATGGAAAAACAGTTGAAGTTTCAACGCCGTTAAATGAAAACGGAAGTTTAATTCTTTATACTTTTGATCAGGATGAAGGCAAAAAGGCATTTTGGCATTCATCTGCCCACTTAATGGCGCAAGCGATTACTTCATTTTATCCAAATGTTAAATTAACTATTGGCCCTGCCATTGACAATGGCTTTTATTATGATATTGATTTAGGTGATGATGTTATTTCCGATAAAGATTTTCAGCAGATAGAACAAAAAATGCTTGAAATGGCACGAGGAAAATACGAGTTTAAATTGCGTGATGTTTCAAAAGAAGATGCCTTAAATTATTATAAAAGTCAGAACAACCAATATAAAGTTGAATTGATTGAAAATTTGACGGATGGTGAAATCACTTTTTGCGACCATTCAGATTTTACTGATTTATGCAGAGGCGGACATATTCCAAACACCGGTTTTATAAAAGCTGCCAAAATAATGAGTGTTGCCGGTGCCTATTGGCGCGGTGATGAAAAAAACAATCAGCTTACCCGTGTATATGGCATCTCGTTCCCAAAACAAAAAATGCTTACCGAGTATTTGGAATTGCTGGAAGAAGCGAAAAAAAGAGATCACAGGAAATTAGGTAAAGAACTTGAATTGTTCACTTTTTCAGCGAAAGTTGGACAAGGATTGCCGCTTTGGTTGCCTAAAGGAGCGGTTTTACGCGACAGATTAGAGCAATTTTTGAAAAAAGCGCAAAAAAAAGCTGGCTATGAAATGGTGATTACCCCTCATATTGGACAAAAAGAATTGTATGTGACTTCCGGCCATTATGCAAAATATGGCGCCGACAGTTTTCAGCCAATCCATACGCCGAAAGAAGGTGAGGAATTCTTCCTGAAACCAATGAATTGTCCGCATCATTGCGAAATTTACAACGACAAACCTTATTCCTATAAAGAATTACCAAAACGTTTTGCTGAATTTGGAACGGTTTACAGATACGAACAAAGCGGAGAATTGCACGGATTAACCCGTGTTAGAGGTTTTACCCAGGATGATGCGCATATATTTTGCACGCCTGATCAATTAGACAGTGAATTTAAAGCTGTAATTGACTTGGTTTTGTATGTATTTAAATCGTTGAGTTTTGAAAATTTTACCGCACAAGTTTCTTTGCGCGACAAGGAAAACAGGGATAAATATATTGGAAGCGACGAAAATTGGGAAAAAGCAGAAAACGCCATCATAAATGCTGCAACATCAAAAGGATTGGATTTTAAAATTGAATATGGTGAAGCTGCATTTTACGGACCTAAATTAGATTTTATGGTGAAAGATGCGCTGGGAAGAAGCTGGCAGTTGGGAACCATTCAGGTAGACTACAATTTACCGGAGCGATTCGATTTAAATTATAAAGGCGCCGACAACCAATTGCACAGACCCGTGATGATTCACAGAGCACCATTTGGTTCCATGGAACGTTTTATTGCGGTATTACTGGAACATACCGGCGGTAAATTCCCTCTTTGGCTAACTCCCGAGCAGGTTATCATATTGCCAATCAGTGAAAAATATCAAATTTATGCCGAAAAAGTTTTAAATTTGTTAGAAAATGCCGACATTCGCGCCCTTATAGATAAACGAAATGTAAAAACCGGCAGAAAAATTAGAGATGCCGAGATGAATAAGATTCCGTTTATGCTGATTGTAGGAGAGCAAGAAGAGAATGACGGCACGGTTTCTGTAAGAAAACAAGGCGATGGTGATATGGGTTCATCAACCATAAATGAATTCATTTCATTAATAAATAAAGAAGTTAATAGTACATTAGAGCAATTTTAAGTTTAATTTAAAATATAACGTCATAGCATTAAGTAGAAATAAAGGTCAAAGAAAGCCTTGGAGAGTTGTAAAAGAAGATCAACATAGAATTAATGAAAAAATTACCTATGTTGATGAAGTTCGTTTGGTAGGAGACAATGTGGAAATAGGTGTTTACCCTATCGCACAGGCAAGAGAACTTGCCAAAGAATTAGAATTGGATTTGGTTGAAATATCTCCCAAAGCTGTACCGCCGGTTTGTAAAATAACCGATTATAAGAAATTTCTTTACGAACAAAAAAAGAGAGAGAAAATTCAGAAAGCCAAAGCTACCAAAGTTGTTGTTAAAGAAATTAGATTTGGCCCAAATACAGATGAGCACGATTTTGACTTTAAAAAGAAACATGCCATCTCCTTTTTAAAAGAAGGCGCAAAATTAAAAGCATTCGTGTTTTTTAAAGGAAGATCGATTATCTATAAAGATCAGGGACATATTTTATTGTTAAGATTGGCCCAAGAAGTAGAAGAATTTGGTAAAGTTGAACAAATGCCAAAATTAGAAGGGAAACGTATGATTATGTACATTTCGCCTAAAAAGAAATAATACTTCGGCTACGCTCAGTAGCATAGGTCAAAAGATTTGCTTCGCAAAAGAATAAAAAGATAAAAGAAGCTGAAATAAACCTCAGCATAAAGATAATAAGCAAGATAAAAAAAGTAGAAAGATGCCTAAAATGAAAACAAAATCTAGTGCCAAAAAGCGTTTTAAGCTTACAGGTTCTGGACAAATAAAAAGAAAACACGCTTTTAAAAGTCATATTTTGACCAAAAAGTCTAAGAAACGTAAATTAAAGTTAACCCATGCTGCTTTGGTCCACAAGTCAGATAAAGCTAACATTTTACAACAACTAACTTTAAAATAATAAAGTTAAAAGGGAATTTAATTATTAACCATGGAGTAGTGCTTATTTAAGTGCAATAATTGCCGCCTACTACAAAAAAACAAATGAATTATGCCAAGATCAGTAAATTCAGTTGCTTCAAGAGCCAAGAGAAAAAAGATATTGAAGCAAGCAAAAGGTTACTTTGGACGTAGAAAAAACGTTTACACAGTAGCTAAAAACGCGGTTGAAAAAGGAATGTTATATTCTTACAGAGACCGTAAAAACAAAAAGAGAAGTTTCCGCGGATTGTGGATTCAGCGTATTAACGCCGGAGCTCGCCAATACGGAATGTCTTACTCTCAGTTTATGGGAAAACTTAAAGCTAACAATATCGAATTGAACCGTAAAGTTCTTGCAGATTTAGCGATGAACAACCCAGAAGCTTTTAAGGCAATTGCAGACAAAGTAAAATAGATTTTTTAATTACTTGCTTATATATAAAAACCCAACAATTGTTTGGGTTTTTTTATGCACCATATTTACTGTTTATATTTTAATATTAGATTGACAATTAGTTTATATTTGCAAACTTCATTTAACTTGTTGATCATGATTGTTTGGATAATTTTTGTTGCGCTCATTCTCATTTTTTTAGCCCTGGATTTGGGTGTTTTTAACAGGACTCCACATGTCATAAGCACCAAAGAAGCATCCATTTGGACCGGAATTTGGGTAACAGTATCCTTCCTGTTTTCTGGCGTTATCTATTGGCTTTATTCAAGCAATATTATAGACAATGTCGACAATCTGACCGCGACAGATGCCGTCATAAAATACATTACCGGTTATTTAATTGAAATCTCTTTAAGCATTGACAATATTTTTGTGATTGCCGTCATATTTGCATCCTTCAAAATTCCATTGAAATATCAGCACCGCGTGTTATTTTGGGGCATCTTAGGAGCCATCGTTTTTAGGGCATTAATGATTTTCTTCGGCGTAATTCTGATTAAGAAATTTAGCTTTACAACGTATGTTTTTGGCGTGTTTTTGCTTTTCACTGCCTACAAAATGATGTTTTCAAAAGAAGAAAAATTCCAACCTAAAAATTCATTTATCTACAGACAAATAAGAAAAATTATTCCTATTACCAGTCATATGCAAGGCGAGCATTTTTTCATTAAATTGCGACATATAACCGCTGCAACTCCGCTGTTTATGGCTTTGGTAATTATTGAATTTACCGATATCTTATTTGCAATTGACAGCGTACCGGCGATTTTGGCAATTACTTCCGACCCGTTTTTGGTGTTTAGTTCCAATATTTTTGCCATACTCGGATTGCGATCTATGTATTTCTTTCTGTCCAATATGTTGGTGAAATTCTACTATTTAAAATACAGTTTAATTGCCATTCTTTCGTTTGTTGGCGTAAAACTCATCTTAATGCATCATTACAAATTTCCTGAGTGGGTTTCTCTCACGTTTATTGCGCTTGCACTTTTTATAGGGATCTTTGTTTCCCTCAAATTAACTGAAGGGAAAGACATTATTGAAGAATAAATAAAACCAAATTAAAAAACAAAACCCTCGAAAATTTAAATTTTTGAGGGTTTTATTTTTATTGTTATTTATATGGCACTTAAAAAACTTCTCCAAGTTCTTTAAGCTTTTCGGTATTTTCAGCCAATTTTAAGCCTTCTACAATTCTATGGATATCACCATTGATAATGTTCTGCAAATCGTACATCGTTAAACCAATTCTGTGCTCGGTAACACGACCTTGCGGATAATTATAGGTTCTAATTTTAGCCGATCTGTCTCCAGAGCTCACCATCGTTTTTCGTTTAAGGGAATCTGATTCCTGCTTTTTGGCCAGTTCCATTTCATACAATCTGGAACGTAAAACCTGCATCGCTTTGTCCTTATTCTTATGCTGCGATTTTTGATCCTGGCATTGCGCCACAAGTCCGGTTGGTAAATGCGTTAAACGAACTGCTGAATACGTTGTGTTTACCGATTGCCCTCCTGGCCCCGATGAACAGAAAAAATCCATCCTCACATCTTTCATGTCAATTTGCACATCAAATTCTTCCGCTTCCGGCAAAACCATCACCGTAGCGGCTGATGTGTGCACACGTCCTTGCGTTTCGGTTTGCGGAACGCGTTGCACGCGATGTACGCCGGCTTCAAATTTTAAGTTGCCATACACATCTTCACCTTCAACACTAAAAATAATCTCTTTAAATCCGCCCGATGTGCCTTCGCTCATATCAACAATACTGGTTCTCCAGCCTCTGTCCGCGCAATATTTTGTGTACATTCTAAACAAATCACCGGCAAAAATACTGGCTTCGTCACCACCCGTTCCTGCCCTAATTTCCACCATCACATTTTTGGCATCATCAGGATCTTTTGGAATCAACATAAACTTAATGTCTTCCTCCAACTGCGGCAAACGCGCTTCGGCTTCTTCAATCTCAATTTTGGCCATTTCGGTCATATCATCATCCGATCCGTCAGCTATAATTTCTTTGGCTTCCTCAATATTTTTTAACAACCCTCTATATTCATCACCCACTTTCATCACCGAGTTTAAATCCTTGTATTCTTTGCTGATTTTAACGTAGCGTTTTTGGTCTGAAATAATATCCGGTTGAATAATCAGGTCAGAAACCTCATCAAAGCGTTGTTTTATGATTCTTAATTTATCTAACATTTATTTTTTATTAGTTTGCAAATTTACAACAATTTCTTGATATTTTACTGGGATGTTTTTTTGAATTATTACCTGCTATTCCCGGTTTATTCAATCAATAAAGGTTACCCAATTCGAAGATTATTTTGGGCCTACCTTTTTGGAGGGCGTTCCCCGCCAGCTGGCGGGTCGGGTTTTTCGTTCCAAACTTTTTTCGCTGAAAAAGCGCAAAAAGGTTTTCCTCTGCAACCCCTAACGCGGATTCACTATATAATGAATATTGTATAAAGTTTGAACAAATTTGAGCTAAAAATAAGTATCAATTTAATACTCAAAAACCCCAAATTCACTTGTGATGGTCAGTTTTTTGGTTTCAGAAGCCTCTACCCTGCCCACAATTTGCGCATCAACATTAAAACTTTTAGAAATAGCAATGATTGTTTGGGCAATTTCGGGAGAAACATACAATTCCATTCGGTGCCCGCAGTTAAAAACCTGGTACATTTCTTTCCAGTCTGTTTTACTCTGTTCCTGGATTAATTTGAACAATGGCGGAACAGGAAACAGATTGTCCTTTACAATATGCAAATTATCGATAAAATGAAGAATCTTAGTTTGGGCACCGCCACTGCAATGCACCATTCCGTGAATTTCTTCAGAAGTAAATTTTTCCAATATTTTTTTGATGATCGGTGCGTAAGTTCTGGTTGGAGAAAGCACCAATTTTCCCGCATTTATGGGAGCATTTTCAACAGCATCTGTCAATTTCATCTTTCCTGAATAAACCAATTCTTCAGGAACTGCAGCATCAAAACTTTCAGGATATTTTACGGCCAGATATTTATGAAAAACATCGTGGCGGGCCGATGTCAATCCGTTAGAACCCATTCCGCCATTGTATGCTGTTTCATAAGTTGCTTGTCCGTAAGAAGCCAAACCAACAATCACGTCACCCGGTTTTATGTTTGCATTGTCAATAACATCGGCTCTTTTCAATCGGGCAGTAACCGTAGAATCCACAATAATGGTTCTTACCAAATCACCAACATCGGCAGTTTCTCCGCCTGTGGAATGAATTTCAACGCCAAACGATTTCAATTCTTGCAACAATTCTTCGGTTCCATTGATAATAACCGAAATAACTTCACCCGGAATCACATTTTTATTTCTTCCAATTGTTGAAGACAACATAATATTGGTGGTGGCGCCAACACAAATTAAATCATCAATATTCATGATTAATGCATCTTGCGCTATGCCTTTCCAAACCGAAATATCTCCGGTTTCTTTCCAATAAGTATAGGCCAAAGACGATTTTGTTCCTGCGCCATCGGCGTGCATGACCAAGCAATAATCATTGTCATTTGTTAGATAATCAGGCACAATTTTACAAAATGCCTTCGGAAACAAACCTTTATCCACATTTTTAATGGCATTGTGCACATCTTCTTTTGAAGCCGAAACGCCTCTTAAGCTATATCTTTTACTGTTTTCTGAACTCATTGGTGCTAATTATGTTGTGTTGCAAAAGTAATTTTTCTTTTTTAAACCTGATGGTTTTTTACCTTCGTAATCAATATAAAGTTAACTATTTGGTATTGGCCTAAAACAAAAAATCCCGCAAATTGCGGGATTTTAGCATTATTATCGTATAAATAGCATCTCTCTATATTTTGTAAGTGGCCATAACTCATCATCAACCATTAATTCAAGTTTATCGCAATGATATCTTATTTCATCAAAAAATGGTTTTACTTCATCGCAATATGCGGCTGCTTTTTCTTCTGCATCTTCCATCACATTTGCTTTTTTACGCGCATCAATCATATCGTCTATTTTAGAGTGAATGGCCGCAATATGCTCAGAAATTAGTTTTATCAATTTAATTTGTTCTTCTGCATGCTTCTCAAAATCTTTTCCGAATATCTCTTTCAATCCGGTAACATTTTTAATAAGCATATTTTGATAACGAACTGCTGTGGGAACAATATGATTGCCAGAGATATCACCAATAACACGAGATTCAATTTGGATTCGTTTGGTATATTCTTCAACTTCAATTTCGTATCGGGCTTCTGTTTCAACCTTGCTCATTACGTTCATTTCCTCAAATAAAGCGATTGATTTTTTAGAAACTCGAGCCTTTAATGCTTCAGGTGTTGTTTTATGGTTGCTTAACCCTCTTCTTTTAGCTTCTTTTTCCCACGCATCACCGTAACCATTTCCTTCAAACAAAATATTTTTTGTGGCTTTAATATATTCTCTTAATACATTAAAAATAGCTTCATCTTTCTTTAAATCGCTGGTTTCAATCAAGGCATCAACTTCAACTTTAAAATCTTTTAACTGTTTTGCCACTATGGTGTTTAAGACAGTCATCGGATTTGCGCAGTTTGCAAATGAACCAACCGCCCTAAATTCAAATTTATTTCCTGTAAAGGCAAAAGGAGAAGTTCTGTTTCTGTCGGTATTGTCCAATAAAACATCCGGAATTTTACCAACCACATTCAATTTAAGATCGGTTTTTTCTTCAGGAGAAAGCTTACCGTTTGTTACGCCTTCCAATTCTTCCAATACTTTTGTCAATTGTTCGCCAATAAATACAGAAATAATTGCAGGTGGCGCTTCATTTGCACCAAGTCTGTGGTCATTATTTGCAGAAGCTACTGCAGCTCTTACCAATTCTTCATTCTCATAAACTGCTTTTATGGTATTGATAAAAAATGTTAAAAACTGAAGATTGCTCATTGGTGTTTTGCCTGGAGCCAATAAATTAATGCCCGTATCTGTTGAAAGCGACCAGTTATTGTGTTTTCCCGATCCGTTTACGCCCGCAAAAGGTTTTTCATGAAGCAATACTTTAAGCTGATGGCGAGAAGCCACTTTACCCATAATATCCATTAACAATGAATTATGGTCAACCGCTAAGTTACATTCTTCATAAATAGGTGCCAATTCAAACTGATTTGGCGCTACCTCATTATGGCGCGTTTTTACCGGAATGCCCACAAGCATACACTCGGTTTCCAAATCGCGCATATAATTTAATGCCCTACTAGGAATAGAACCAAAATAATGGTCGTCCAATTGTTGCCCTTTCGCAGGAGAATGGCCCAATAAAGTTCTTCCTGTTAAAGTGATATCAGGTCGGCTGTTGGCCAAAGCCTTATCTATTAAAAAATATTCTTGCTCCCAACCAAGTGAGGCAGATACTTTTTTTACATTTTTATCAAAATATTTACAAACAGCTGTAGCCGAATCATCAATTGCGGTAAGCGCTCGCAACAATGGTGTTTTATAATCCAATGCTTCTCCCGTATAGGCCACAAATATGGTAGGAATACTTAAAGTTGTACCATAAATAAATGCCGGTGAAGTTGGATCCCAAGCGGTATAACCACGAGCTTCAAAAGTGTTTCTGATTCCACCATTTGGAAAACTGGATGCATCTGGCTCTTGTTGCACCAATTGATCTCCGCCAAATTTTTCAATGGCCATTCCGTTTCCAATAGTTTCAAAGAAAGCATCGTGTTTTTCCGCAGTTCCGCCGGTTAATGGCTGAAACCAGTGCGTATAATGTGTTACTCCTTTAGACATTGCCCACTCTTTCATGGATGAAGAAACCTGATCAGCAATTTTACGGTCAATTTTTGTTCCGTGCTCAATGGCACTCATAACACCTTTAAAAGCATCTTTGGTCAAATATTGACGCATGGTGTTTTCATTAAATACATTTTCACCAAATAAGACTGATCTTTTTGTATCCTCAATAACTTCAACAGGTTTTCTTTTTGCTGATTGAGCTAAGGCTTGAAATCGAATTTTAGACATTTTTAATGTGATTTAGAATTATACACTAATATTAACGGTGCAAATCTAACTTAAAAAACGAATTAAAAAAAATTACCCCCTAAAAAATTAGGGGTAAGATTGATAATTTATGTATTTATTAATAAAATGTAGAATATTTACACAAAATATATTTTCTGATGAAATAACCGAATTTAATTGTTAAAAAAACATTCCATAAATGAAAATGGAATATACAAAAAGCTGTATAAGACCTTCTTTCCATCCCAATTTCATACGAACGAACATAAAACTAAGCGGAAGCACGATGAGTGCGGTAGCCAACATCCAAAAAATATCATTGGTAAGCAATCTTTGATCAATGATGTTTATGGGAGCGATTATGGCAGTTAAGCCAAGCACCCCTAAAATATTGAAAACATTTGATCCTATTAAATTTCCAATTGAAATTCCCTTTTCTTTTTTCAAAACCGCAATAACGGAAGCCGCTAACTCGGGAACACTGGTTCCTACAGAAATAATGGTAACGCCAATAACACGCTCGCTAACATTAAATCTTTTGGCAATCCCAACCGCGCCATCAATTAATAGTTCAGAACCAATCCATAGTGCTATTCCACCAATAACTAAAAATAATATTATTTTTAACAAAGGCAGCTTCACCTTATATTCGAGAACTTCTTCTTCAACAGCAGGCTTTTGAAATTTCAATAAAAAAACCATAAATATAATGAGAAAAGAAAACAATATAACACCTTCATATCGTTGCAAAACACCATCAAAAGCAATAAAACCACATAACAACACCGATGAAATCATCATTACAGGCCAATCAACCTTATAGAAACCCGGTTTAATAATTATGGGAGAAAGCAAATTTGTTATTGCAAGCACCAATCCTAAATTGGCAATATTTGACCCAATTACATTTCCTAGAGCAATATCAGGATGGCCATCTAAAGCCGCATTTACACTCACAATAAGTTCTGGTAACGAAGTGGCAAACGAAACAACGGTCATCCCAATCACAATTTTAGGAATATTTAACCGCAAGGAAATACCGATAGCCGATTTTAACAGCATATCGCCACCAAATACCAACAACAAAAACCCGAGCACAATAAATAACAAATCCATGAATTTAATTTTGCACAAATGTAGTTGAAAATTTTTTTTACAAAAATTTTAAGATCTCAGCAAAATAGGCGTTTAAATACCAAACCATTATTTTTCAAAAAACACTTAACATTAATACCATAAAAAAAGAAATACCGCCAATAATGCATTATATGTTAAATTGGTTATTTTTACCATATGAAAAAACATTTATTCAAAATTTTAGGAAATCTCAATAAGATTTTGCTTCCAAGCTTTACCAAAAAACGACTGGATATGGTAAAAGCAAAAAAATGGCAAATGGCTATTATTGGGTGGCGTTATTTTGTTACAAAAAATAGTTTGTAAATACGTAAAAAATAGTATATTTGCACCCTCAAAACGGCCTCGTGGCGCAACTGAATAGCGCACTTGATTACGGCTCAAGAGGTTACTGGTTTGAATCCAGTCGAGGTCACGAATATAAATGCAATTACTTATAAAAAGTAATTGCATTTTTTTATTTATAAAAGCATTTGTAACTTAATACATCCTACAAGTATAACTTGGCCGTGTTAAACATCAAAATATCCTAACTTGTAATAATTCAAAATAAATTCACTATTTTTCAAATAAGTGATAAAAGTCATTGAATTTACGATGTTTAAAAATTACTTTTACTTCATAGATTCATTACCTACTTTGTTTAAGTAATGTTTTTGATTTTTTTAGTTAGTAGTAAAAAAAGAAGGGACTGCCTGAAAAGGCAGTCTTTTTTCGTTTAAGCCATTTTTTGGTTTATATTTCTTTCCATATTCTATGGAATACTTCATATCCATTTTTAAAATCGTTTTTTTTACTAAATTCCTAATTTTCGGCATATTTAATAACGAAACGTACATTTCTTGTAAAATAATGATAAAAAATTCAATTATTTTGACAAGAAATTGAATATCTTTATATCATCAACAACCTCATTTTTTACGAAAATAGTATTAACCAAAAATGCAAAGCCTTGAAAGTAAAAGTAAATGACTCGCACGAATTTGAATTTAAAAGTTCCGACATAGAAAAATTAGATTTTCTAAAGTGCTCAGCATCAAAATTTCATATCATAGAAAAGAACAAATCATTTGATGTTAGGCTTGAAAATTCTGATTTTAACAATCGAGAGTACATTATCAGCGTCAATGCGAACAACTATACTGTTAAAATCTCCAACGAAATTGATCAGCTTATTAAAGTCATGGGATTTACCATTGGTTCTTCCATTAAAGCAAATAGCATTAAAGCGCCTATGCCTGGTATTATTTTGAGTGTAAACGTTGAAGAAAACCAAGAAGTTACAGAAGGTGAAACCTTATTAATTTTAGAAGCTATGAAAATGGAAAACGCCATCAGCGCTCCAAAATCGGGCTTTATCAAATCAATTTATGCCAAAAGTGGTGAAACTGTCGAAAAAGGAGCGCTACTTATTGAAATGGCGTAAACCGCAAAAGCCATTTAATTATTAAAACGATTCAAACACTTTTAAAATATGAAAAAAATATTGGTGGCAAACAGAGGTGAAATCGCCATAAGGGTAATGAAAACCGCCCATAAAATGGGGATTAAAACAGTGGCAGTTTTTTCTGAAGCTGATAGAAACGCGCCCCATGTCCGATTCGCAGATGAGGCAATTTGTATTGGCGAAGCGCCTTCCAATAAGTCCTATCTTTCCATCGAAAAAATTATTGCTGCAGCCAAAAAATTGCATGTAGACGCCATTCATCCCGGTTATGGTTTTTTAAGTGAAAATGCGGATTTTGCTGAAAAAGTGGAGCAAAACAATATGATATTTATTGGCCCAAAATCAAGTGCCATCAGAATGATGGGAAGTAAATTGGCCGCAAAAGATGCTGTCAAAAATTACAATATTCCTATGGTTCCGGGAATTGACAGAGCAGTAACCGACCCAATAGAAGCTGCAAATATTGCACGTGAAATAGGTTTTCCAATTCTGATAAAAGCTTCCGCAGGCGGCGGCGGTAAAGGAATGCGTATTGTAGAAAATGAAAAAGAAGTTGAACAACAAATGAATCGCGCCATCAGTGAAGCTACCTCCGCATTTGGAGACGGCTCCGTTTTTATTGAAAAATACATTACTTCTCCCAGACATATTGAAATTCAGATTTTGGCAGACAGTCATGGGAATATTTTACACTTTTTCGAAAGAGAATGCAGCATACAAAGACGTCACCAAAAAGTGATAGAAGAAGCGCCTTCATCAGTATTAACTCCTGAATTAAGATCGGCAATGGGCGAAGCCGCCATTAAAGTGGCAAAATCTTGCGATTATTTAGGTGCAGGAACCGTAGAGTTTTTAGTGGATGAACATTTAAATTTCTACTTTTTAGAGATGAATACGCGTTTACAGGTTGAACATCCCGTAACTGAATTAATTTCTGGTGTTGATTTGGTAGAATTACAAATTAAAATTGCGCGTGGCGAAGCCATTCCATTCAAACAAGAGGATTTAAAAATTAACGGTCATGCCTTGGAATTACGTGTATATGCTGAAGACCCGATGAACGACTTTTTGCCTAGTGTGGGTAAATTAAGCACGTATAAAATTCCGGTTGGTGATGGAATTAGGGTCGATAACGGATTTGAAGAAGGAATGGACATTCCTATTTATTATGATCCAATGCTCTCCAAATTGATCACTTACGGAAAAACGCGTGAAGAAGCCATTCAATTAATGATTGATGCAATAGATAATTATATAATTAAAGGTGTTTTCACCACCTTGCCTTTTGGGAAATTTGTTTGTGAACACGAAGCTTTTAGAACAGGCAAGTTTGACACACACTTTGTTAAAAATTACTATACACCGAAACTTTTACAGGCAGGATTGGATGAAGAAGCAAAAATTGCCGCCTTGGTAGGTTTATCGTTGTATTTCGAAGATCAGAAAAAATTAAGAATTCCCATTTCCAATTAATCATATGATATTATTATGAATTCAAAGTATGAAAATTTAGCAGAAAAAATTGCGCTGGCACATTTGGGAGGCGGAAAAATTCGTATAGAAAAGCAACATGCCAAGAAAAAATTAACCGCAAGAGAACGTGTCCAATATTTGTTGGATGAAGGTTCTTTTGAAGAAATGGGGTTGCTTGTAACACACAGATCAACCGATTTTGGAATGGAAAAAGAACTCTATTTTGGTGATGGCGTTGTTACCGGATATGGCACCATAAACGGAAGACTGGTTTATGTATTTGCACAAGATTTTACAGTTTTTGGCGGAGCGCTCTCTGAAACGCACGCCGAAAAAATTTGTAAAATTATGGATCAGGCCGTAAAAGTTGGTGCGCCAATTATTGGTTTGAACGACTCTGGAGGCGCGAGAATTCAGGAAGGCGTTAGATCTTTGGGCGGTTATGCCGATATATTTTTCAGAAATGTTCAGGCGTCGGGTGTTGTGCCGCAACTTTCGGCGATTATGGGACCTTGTGCCGGCGGCGCCGTTTATTCTCCGGCAATGACCGATTTTACGTTGATGGTTGAAAACACCAGTTATATGTTTGTCACCGGTCCGAATGTAGTGAAAACCGTGACCAACGAATCTGTAACAGCCGAAGAACTAGGCGGTGCAAGTGCGCATTCCATAAAATCGGGGGTTACGCATATCACTTCGGCAAATGACATTCAATGTTTAGAGGATGTAAAAACTTTGTTGAGCTATATGCCTCAAAATAATAAGGAAACCACAAAAAAATTACCTTTTGAATTGCAGGATGAAATAAGGATTTCACTTGAAAATATCATTCCGGAAAATCCGCACAAGCCTTATGATATGCACCATGTGATTTCGGGCATCATTGATGAAGATTCTTTTTTCGAAATTCATAAAGATTTTGCTGAAAATATTATTGTGGGTTTTGCGCGTATCGCCGGAAGAAGTATTGGTATTGTTGCCAATCAGCCTATGGTTTTGGCCGGATGTTTGGATGTAAACAGTTCTATAAAAGGAGCGCGATTTACCCGTTTTTGCGATTGTTTCAATATTCCTTTGTTGGTTTTGGTTGATGTACCCGGATTTTTACCAGGAACCGACCAGGAATGGAACGGCATCATAAAAAATGGTGCAAAATTATTGTATGCATTAAGTGAAGCAACCGTGCCAAGAATCACCGTAATTACTCGAAAAGCCTACGGTGGCGCTTATGATGTGATGAACTCCAAGCATATTGGCGCAGATATGAATTATGCTTGGCCAACTGCTGAAATTGCCGTAATGGGCGCAAAAGGCGCTGCAGAAATAATATTCAAAAATGAAATTATGGCTGCCGCAGACCCAGAAGCCAA
>JAUSOJ010000175.1 GCA_030656195.1 Lutibacter sp. | reverse complement strand
CAACTCTTTCTGGGGTTCCTTTTAGGGAATCATCGTTCAAATCCATTCCCATAACATCCATAATTTCAGCAAACAACACAGAAATTTTTTCTTTTTTCTCGTCGTCAGAAATTTCAAAAGCATTGCTTTTTAAAGGTGTTTCCAGGTTTGTATATAAATGGTTGTCGCCGATGTCGTTGATTGAAAAATCCTCGAAAAGGTTGTCTTCTTCAAGATTAAGCAGGGTATTCAACATAATTTTTTCTTGTTTCATAAAGTCTGATTTTAAGTTCTAAATTGTTAGGAAGTTTGGAAACCAATAAGTTATAAATCACAAATGCGATATTTTCGGCGGTTGGATTTAAGTTTTTAAATTCTGCGACTTCTATATTTAAGTTTTTGTGGTCAAATTTATTAATGACGGCGTGTTGTATGATTTCCGATAATATTTTCACATCAATCACATAACCAGTTTCCAAATCGCAAAATCCCGTCACACGAACTTCTAAATCATAATTATGTCCATGAAAATTCGGATTGTTGCATTTGCCAAAAACAAATTTATTTTTTTCGTCGTCCCAATCTGGATTGTGCAACCTGTGCGCAGCGTTAAAACTTTCTTTTCGGTAAACTGCTGTTTTAAATTGATCGTTCAAAATATAATGTTTAATTATTGTATGACAAAGTTAAACAAAATAAATTAAATAAAAAAGAGAACCTGTATTAAATATTTATTGGGCTATTGATAAAACTTATAATTGAGGTCAAAGGAACCTACATTGCTATGCTATCAAATTAGTATGGGTTCAATATTTATTTCAGAAGAAAAAATTTAACTGCGGTCTTTAAATAATTGATACGCAACAAACAGTAAAAAGTAGATAACCAAATAAAACCTGTAAAAATTCCGGAACTTTAAATATTGCTTGTTTTCAGGATACATATTTCCTAACAGCGCTTTTATTTCTTTAAAAAATAGCGGCTTTATATTGATGGTCCAGCTATCGGTATTATAAACAATTTTACGAAATTTACTGCGATACATCGTAAGCGGAAGTCCCCAAACGATAAATAAGATCAGCCAAATATGTTTTGCGATTTCCATTTAATTTACTTTTTTGGAAACCAAGGAAAAAACGCCGGTGTTTTTTCCACATAATCTTTGTATTGCGGTTTGGTATTTTTCAAGGTTTTCTCGAGTAATGAAACACCTGAAACTTTCACAATTAACAAAGTCATTAGCAAGGAGTTTAAAGAGGCAAATAACTTCCTGTGGCAACTGAGAACAATCCGAAAGCCCACCAAACTGCGGCATCGCCAAAATAATTCGGATGGCGCGTGTATTTCCAAAATCCGGTATTTAACACTTTTCCTTTATTTTTTGGATCGGATTTAAACCTCGCCAACTGAAAATCTCCGCCGGCTTCAAATGAAAATCCTATGATCCAAATGATGATGGCCGCATAATCAAAAAAGTTTAAATCACTTCCGCCGGAATAGAACTGAGCGCTCAACAAGGGCGCTGAAATTAACCACAACAAAACGCCCTGAAGCAAAAATACCTGGAAAAAGCTAATCCACCAATAACGTTTTTCGCCGTAATCCTTTCTAAATTGTTGGTAACGAAAATCCTCTTCTTTGCCTAAATTGCGCCAGCCCAAATAAATTTAAAGTCGCAATCCCCAAATAACCAATAAGGTTAAAACAATTAATTTTCGAATTTCCAATCCCTCAGTATTGTAAAAATAAAATACGCCTGCAATTACAAATCCCAATCCCCAAAACGGATCCACAATGCTTGCGTTTTTTAAAAATACGCTCACCAACCAAAGCAATGTCATTGCAATTATGATAATTAATAATCCGGAAAAATATAATTCTGAATAACTCATAACTTAAAATTTTTAGTTTTTATATGGCGATTTTCTTACAAATTGGGTTTAAATTTATAATTCCGCAAATATACATAATGTTTAATATAATATTATTAATGTTAAACAAAATATATTATCTTTGCAAATATTATTTTTAACTTATCCTAAAAATAATAAATATTTCATTCAACAAGAAAATATGTTTTAATAATCAGCCATTTTCTTTGTAAATTTAAACTATGAAAATATTACTTACCGGAACAACGGGTTACATAGGAAAAAGACTGTTGCCAATTCTGCTTGCGGAAGGCCACGAAGTCATTTGTTGCGTGCGCGACAAGAAACGAACAGATTTAAGCAATTTCGTTGGTGAAAATATAAAAATTATTCAGCTCGATTTTTTGGATGAAAAATCACTTGATGTCATTCCTAAAGACATTGATGTGGCATATTATTTAATCCATTCCATGTCGGTAAGCACCAATGATTTTGACACGTTGGAAGAAATTTCTGCCACTAACTTCAGAAACAGCATTCAAAAAACCGACGTAAAACAGGTTATTTATTTAAGCGGAATTGTTAATGAAGAGGAACTTTCTAAACATTTAAGTTCCAGAAAAAATGTGGAAGATATACTTGGATCAGGAACTTACAATTTAACAACGTTGCGCGCCGGCATTATTGTGGGCTCTGGAAGTGCTTCTTTTGAAATTATGCGTGATTTGGTAGAAAAATTGCCCATAATGGTTACGCCAAAATGGTTGAACACCAAATCGCAGCCCATTGCTATTAGAAATGTACTGGAGTTTTTGAAAGGCGTTATGCTCAATGAATATACCTACAACAAAAGTTTTGACATTGGCGGACCTGAAATTTTTACCTACAAGGAAATGTTGTTGACTTTTGCTGAAGTTCGCAATCTGAAAAGAACCATTATCACTTTGCCTATTATGACGCCAAAGCTTTCCTCCTATTGGCTTTATTTTGTGACTTCAACTTCTTATAGATTGGCAATTAATTTGGTCGACAGCATGAAAGTTGAAGTAATATGCAAAGAAAATGACTTGGCCGAGCGTCTTCAAATAAAATTAATACCTTATAAAGAAGCCGTTAAACTGGCATTCGACAAAATTGACCAGCAAGATGTGATTTCAAGCTGGATTGATGCGCAATCGAGCAACGTGCTTGCCAAAGGAATTTCTAATTTAATTGAAGTCCCAACTTTTGGTTGTTTTCAGGACAAACGTGAAAAAGCAGTCAGAAACGAAAAAGAAGCGGTTGATAAAATTTGGGCTATAGGCGGTGAAAATGGCTGGTATTATGGAAATTTTTTGTGGGCGATGCGCGGATTTATGGACAAGCTTTCTGGCGGAATCGGTTTAAGAAGAGGACGTAAAAGCCATACCAAACTTTCCGTGGGTGATGCGCTCGACTTTTGGCGGGTTTTATATGCCGATAAAGAGGAAAAAAGATTGCTTCTTTATGCTGAAATGAAACTTCCGGGCGAAGCTTGGCTCGAGTTTAAAATAGAAAACAATATTTTGTATCAGACTGCCACATTCAGGCCGCTCGGACTTTGGGGAAGGATTTATTGGTACGCGGTTTTGCCGTTTCACGGTCTTATTTTTAAGGGAATGATGAATAAATTAACGGAATAATTATGGGATTTTACCAATATAAACAAACGCAAAAAATACAAGGAAACATTGATGATGTTTGGAATTTCATCTCTTCTCCTGCGAATTTAAAGAAAATTACCCCTGATTATATGGGTTTCGACATCACTTCAGGAGATTTGCCCGAAAAAATGTATGCCGGAATGATTATTTGTTATAAGGTAAGTCCGCTTTTTGGGATTAAAATGAATTGGCTCACAGAAATCACCCAAGTAAACGAAAAGAAATTTTTTATTGACGAACAACGCGTTGGACCATACAAAATATGGCACCACCAACATCATATTGAACCAACTGAAGGCGGTGTTTTAATGACCGATATTGTGACGTATCAGCCTCCAATGGGTTTTATGGGTTCCATCGCAAATACGCTGATTATCAAAAATAAATTGAATGAAATTTTTGATTACAGAAGAAATGTGCTTAACGAAATTTTTGGGGAACTGAAATAACTTATTGCAGCATTTTTATGGCAGCTTCGGCACAACGTTCGCCGTCCATAGCTGCAGAAACAATGCCGCCGGCATAACCTCCGCCCTCTCCGCACGGGAAAAGTCCGGCAATTTCAGGATGTTCCAAATTTTCTTTTCTTGGAATATTTACGGGTGAAGAAGTCCGAGATTCCACCCCAACAACATTGGCTTCTTCAGTATAAAATCCTTTCATTTTTTGTCCGAATTCCATAAAACCCGTTCTCAGCCTACCTCCTATTAATTTTGGCAATAAGGAATGTAAAGGCGCCGATTTTAATCCGGGCTGATAGGAAGTTACGTTTAGACTTGATGACAATCGGCCTTCCACAAAATCAGTTAAACGTTGCGCTGGTGCAGCCTGAGTTCTTCCGCCTGCCAAAAAAGCCAATTTTTCCAAATCTTTTTGAAATTCCAACCCTTTTAAAACACCAAACTGTTCGTATTTGTACAAATCTTTATCGGCGTTAATTTCCACCACAATTCCCGAATTGGCAAACTTACTGTTGCGTTTTGAAGGCGACATTCCGTTTACCACCACTTCTCCCGGTGATGTTGCGGCCGGCACAATAAATCCGCCCGGACACATACAGAATGAATAAACGCCACGGTCATTTACCTGATGCACAAGGCTGTAAGCAGCTGGCGGCAGCAATTCATTGCGTTGGTCCTCGCAATGGTATTGAATGGAATCGATAATATGCTGCGGATGTTCTACCCGAACGCCCATGGCAAAAGATTTTGCTTTTAGGGAAATATTTTTTCTGTGCAGCAAATAATAGATGTCACGAGCCGAATGTCCTGTGGCCAAAATTAAGGCCTTAACAGGCATTTCTTTATCATTTTGCAATTTTATTGCACGAATTTTATGGTCTTTTATAATGAAATCTGTCACCCTGCTTTCAAAGTGAATCTCACCGCCATATTTTAAGATGGTTTCCCTTATATTTTCGACAATTTTAGGCAGTTTATTGGTGCCGATATGCGGATGCGCATCCACAAGAATTTGCTCGGTGGCGCCGTGAAAAACAAAGTTTTCAAAAACCCGGCGCACGTCACCACGTTTTAAACTTCGGGTATATAATTTTCCGTCAGAATATGTTCCTGCACCACCTTCACCAAAACAATAATTGGAATCTTCATTAACAATATGAAACTGGTTTATGGCACGTAAATCGCGCCTTCTTTCCTGAACTTTTTTTCCGCGTTCCAGCACAATGGGCTTATAACCCAATTCAATACAACGCAAAGCGGCGAACATTCCGGCAGGTCCAAAACCGATGATATGAATTTCTTTAGCGGTTGAAACATCTTTATATAAAAATGAATCAATCACAGTTTCCGGAGCCTGTTCTTGAATATATACGGCAACTTTGTAATTAAAAATAATGTCAGACTTTCGGGCATCAATAGATTTGCGCAAAACTTTTACGGTACTGATGTCTTTTTCGGCAATGTTTAAAAAGCGTGCTGCTTTTTTCTTTAAAATTCCTTCAATCTTTTCTTCTTGAATAGGAATCCGAAGCTGGATGTTTTTAATCATAGGTGCAAAAATACTTAAATTTCAAAGAAAAAACTATAGCGCAAAATATGGTTTTTTTATTTTCTTCTTCCCAATTATTAATTTGCAGGTCAGTGAGAATACAAATCACCACAAGCGCAATTTCATCAATGGCGTATTTAAGATAGGCGTTGGTTTTATCTTCTTGTAGGAGTTTTTTGAGGATGTTAAGAAAGAGTTTGATCGTAGTGATTCAATTTTGTTTGTCCCGTTAGAGACTTTATTTCAGTAGCTTATTTGTACATAAATGTTTTTTTTGCCTTTAGGTACAAGATATAATCATTCAATTGGTTTAAATATGTAGCGTTCTTCAAATTCAATATTGAATTCATTTAACAATTGTAAATATTCATCTTGAAATGACCTAATTTGATGATGCTTTTCTTGATTTTTTATATAATTTATAACCTTCGGTACATCAGATTTTGAATATGAAAAAGCTCCAAAACCAGCTTGCCACGAAAATTTCCCATTAACAAAACCTTTATTATTAATCCATTTGGATGAATGTTGTTTTAACAGTTTCATTAAATCTGACAATGATTGAGAAGGCCGCATGCCAATTAGTATATGAATATGGTCTGACATTCCGTTTATTTGCAAGACTTTATGGTCATGATTTTGAATGATTCCTGTAATGTATTTGTATAACTCATCCTTCCATTCATTTTTAATCAAACTTTGTCGGTCTTGCACAGCAAAAACTGCTTGAATATGAATTTGCGTATAGGTATTTGCCATAATTAGATATTTATATTTCGTACCTAAAGGCACGAGAATTTAATTTGTTATTGTTTGTTGTTACACATTTTTTGTCCCTATTGGGACATAAATTTGTTTTGTTTAACACCTCCAATACAATTTAGCCAATGGCGTACTTTCGGTAGTTGGTGTTTTGACTTGTTTAAGGATTTTTTGGCGAATGTTAGAGAAAAGTTTGATCATAGTGATTCAATTTTATCTGTCCCGTTAGGGACTTTATATTGGTAGCAAAACAGTAAATATAATGTTTTCTGTGCCATTAGGTACAGCATATTATTGCATCGATTTTAAAATATAACGTTCATCAAATTCAAGATTGAATTATATCAATATTTCGTACCTAAAGCCACGAGAATTTAATTCATTATTGTTTGTTGTTACACATTTTTTGTCCCTATTGGGAAATAAATTTGTTTTGTTTAACACCTCCAATACAATTTAGCCAATGGCGTACTTTCGGTAGTTGGTGTTTTGACTTGTTTAAGGATTTTTTGGCGAATGTTAG
>JAUSOJ010000166.1 GCA_030656195.1 Lutibacter sp. | reverse complement strand
AAACAACCCAACTGCCGCAAGCAATATGTTAAATGATGTGGTTACCAGTTTAGTTGCAGCCAATAAAATTAATGATTCTTCTTCCGTAGAAACAGAACCTAAAAAAGGAAAAAAATAATGATTTTAACCACCACAAATACTATAGAAACACACCAAATAAAAGAATATTTAGGAATAGTTACAGGCGAAACTATTATTGGCGCCAATATTTTTAAAGATTTTTTTGCAGGAATTAGAGATATTGTTGGTGGAAGGTCAGCTTCTTATGAAGGCGTATTGCGAGAAGCTAAAGATACTGCAATTAAAGAAATGCAGGAACAAGCACAACGACTTGGTGCGAATGCAGTAATTGGAATTGACTTAGATTATGAAACTGTTGGCGCTAATGGAGGAATGTTAATGGTAACTGCTTCTGGAACAGCTGTAAAAATTTAATCTTAAATTTGAATCATAAAAAAACCCGTGCAAGCACGGGTTTTTTTTGTAAATATAAATTTATTTTTTTTCCTCTTCTTTTTTATCTTCATCAGCGTCGTCTTTGGTTGCTTTTTTAAACTCTTTTATGCCGCCGCCAAGACCTTTCATCAACTCAGGTAATTTTTTTCCGCCAAACAATAACAAGATTGCCAAACCAATGATTATCCATTGCCAAGGGCCAACCATTCCTAAAAATATATATAATGCATTCATAATTTTAAAATTTTAGAGATACAAAGATAGTAATTAATTCAAAACCATCATTAATTTTTAGCTTTAATGGTTCCGCCAATGGTGATTTTGGTTTTTAACACATCGGGAGTTCCATCATAATAGATTGAACCTCCAAAACGAACACTGGCATCCATCAATTCCGAAATTTTAACTTCAACAGTGGCTCCTGAAGATGACATCGCAATTGCCTGTTTGCTTTGTAAATCAAAACCACTGTAAATACCACCTGTTGTGGCTTCAATGGTTTGATTTTCAGTTTCCCCGCTAAGATAAATTAATCCTCCTGAAACACTTTTTACACTCAAATATTTTGTGTTAATGTCCAAATCAATTTTTGCGCCTTCTTGGGTTCTCACTTCCAGATGGTGTTGTTTTATGGTTTCCTCCGAAATAATTGATGCGCCTTCATTTGCATCTAAAACTGAAATATCCTTGTCATAATAAAGCACAATTTTTACGTTTTCAGCAACAAATCCTTTAGGGAATTTTAATCTAATTTTTAAGGTTCCGTTCGAATTGTTAACCGAAACATCTTTTGCCTGGGATCCCGATATTTCAATTTTTGAACTGTTGGATTTTTGCAGTTCAACGGTCAATCCATTATACACTTTTACAGTGTTAAAATCGCCTAACTTTGTGGTGATAGGCTCCTGCGCAAATACGATTGCAGAAAATAAAATAAAGAATAAAGCCAATTTTTTCATGAAAATCATTTTTGTTAATAACCAACATCGGAAGCAAAAATTGTACCTCTGTTGTTAATTATTTATTAATCTTTTCCAACAAGGTAAAATCCAAATGTTTGCGTTCTAAATCGGTATGTTTAACTTTGATTAAAACCTGGTCGCCGAGCTGGTAAAGGTTGTTGGAAGATTGTCCAACCAACGCATACTGTTTTTCGTCGAAAATGTAAAAATCATCGGTAATTTCACGAATTCTGCACATTCCTTCACACCCATTTTCAATAATTTCAACATAAATTCCCCATTCTGTAACGCCGGAAATAACCCCTTTGAACTCTTGGTCCATATGTTTTTCCATATATTTAACCTGCATATACTTGATAGAATCACGTTCTGCACTTGTGGCCAATTGTTCTCTTTCTGAAGAATGTTTGCATTTTTCTTCATAACCTTCGGCTTTAGGCGATTTTCCGCCCGATAGGTAATGTTGCAACAATCGATGCGTCATCACATCGGGATATCTTCTGATAGGTGAGGTAAAATGACTGTAATAATCAAAAGCCAATCCGTAGTGACCAATATTATCGGTGGTGTAAATTGCCTTGCTCATGGTTCTTACCGCCAAGGTTTCAATCATATTTGCTTCGCCTTTTCCGCTCACGTCGCTCAATAATTTATTTAAGGAAGCTGCAGTTGATTCTTTGGTGGTTGTGTCAATTTTATTGGTATACCCAAACTTGCTTACTATGGTTTGAAGTGCCGCCAACTTATCAACATTAGGCTCATCGTGAACCCTGTAAATGAAGGTGTTTTTGGTAGGAACTCCATTTTTTCTGCCCACATATTCGGCAACTTTCCGGTTGGCCAGCAACATAAATTCTTCAATTAATTTATTGGCTTCTTTTGCTTCTTTAAAATAAACGCCGGTTGGTTCTGAATTTTCATCCAAAATAAATTTTACTTCTGCCCTGTCAAATGTGATGGCACCTTGCTGTAATCTTTTTTTACGAAGAATTTTAGCCAATTCATCCATTTTTAACACTGCCGAAACAATTTCTGGCGTTACAGTATATGATTCACCAGTGATAGAAATTCCTTGTGAAATTGTCCCATCTTTTGATTCAATTATTTCCTGAGCTTCTTCATAAGCAAAACGCTGGTCGGAATAAGTCACGGTTCTTCCAAACCATTCGTTGATGACATGCGCTTTATTATTGATTTCAAAAACGGCTGAAAAAGTTAATTTTTCTTCATTTGGCCGCAAAGAACAAACGCCGTTCGATAAAACTTCGGGAAGCATTGGCACAACGCGATCTACCAAATAAACCGAAGTTGCCCGGTTGTAAGCTTCATCATCCAAAAAAGTATTTTCATGTAAATAATGGGAAACATCGGCAATATGAATGCCTATTTCGTAATTGCCGTTTTCCATAATTTCAAACGACAAAGCATCATCAAAATCCTTGGCATCTTTTGGATCTATGGTAAACGTGAGGTCTTTTCGCATATCCCTGCGCTTGGCAATTTCTTCCTCTGTAATTTCCACCACAAGTTTTGAGGCATCATTTTCCACTTTTTCTTCAAACTTGTAAGGCAAGCCGTATTCTAAAAGGATGGAATGAATTTCGGTATCGTGATCGCCTGGTTTTCCTAAAACATCTAAAATTTCTCCAAAAGGATTTTTAGAATTTTCTGGCCAATCAACCAATTTTACCAATACTTTTTCGCCGTGTTCGGCATTTTTAAGTTTGTTCTTCGGCACAAAAATATCGGAATACATTTTTGAATCATCAGGCACCACAAATCCAAAATTATTGCTGAGTTGCAAAACTCCAACAAATTCGGTTTTAGCGCGCTTGATAATTTCAACAACATCGCCTTCTTCCCTGCTGTTTTTTTTGCGATTGTATAAATAAATTTTTACGGTATCTTTATGTAAGGCTCTGTTTAAATTTCGTGCAGGAATATAAATATCGTGGTCAAATTCATCAGAAATAAAATAGCCGTTTCCGTTTGAAGTTGCATCAATAGTTCCTGTATAATATCTTGAAAGCGCCGCTATTCTATATTTTCCCGGTTCTGTTTCCTCAATGCTTTTTTGCGCTTTTAATTCTTCTAAATTCTTAATAATCTGGCTTTTGCCGATTGCATCATTGATTTGTAATTTGGCGCAAATTTGGCGGTAATTGAAACTTTGGCCAGGAGCCTGATTTAATATTTTTGATATTTTTTGGGTTAAATCTTTAACCTCATTTCCTCTCTTTTTGTGGAATTCTTTTCTTTTCGACATGTGTTTATTTCACTATTATTTGGTTCAAAAGTACGATTTTTTACCCTAAAGTGATTATTGCAAGGTTATATTAACAACAATTTGTATTTTTCAAACTTAAAATTAGTCGATAATTATGGGCGCTACATGGTTTGTTATTATAAATCCCACATCGGGAAATGGCGCTGCAAAAAAGCAATGGAATCCTATTTATGCTGAATTGAAAAAACAGCAATTCAATTTTGATTTTAGTTTTACCGAACATAAAAAACATTCGGTTGAACTGATTGAAAAAGCTTTGGAACAAGGTATCACAAAATTTATTTGTGTGGGCGGAGACGGTACATTACATACGATGGTGAACGGAATTTTACATTTAAATCCATCAAATTTATCAGAAATAAAACTTGGAATTATTCCCGTTGGAACCGCTAACGATTGGGTAAAAACGTATAAAATTTCCAATGATTATAAAAAAGCCATTCAAATTCTTAAAAACGAATTTATCATAAAGCAGGATATTGGAAAACTGCATATTTCTGAAAATAATTCGACAGTTTTCTTCAATAATTTGGCCGGAATTGGTTTTGACGGTTATGTGGTGCATAAAGTGCATAAATTTAAATATTTAGGGTTTTTAGCTTATTTAACAGGCGCTTTATTAAGTATTGCCAGCTATAAAAAAAGTAGGTTAGAAATTAAATTTAACAATCTTATCATAAAAGAAAAAACATTGATGTTGTTAATCGGTATCTGCAAATATTCGGGCGGCGGGATGCAACTGACACAAAATGCGAATCCAACCGACGGACTTTTTGACATTTCCCACATCAATAAAATTACTTTAATAACGCTTTTAAGAAATATTAACGGATTGTTTAATGGTAACATCACCCATCATAAATTGGTTAAAAATTATAAAACATCTCAATTGAAAATTACAGATTTGGATGTTCAAAAAACATTTATTCAGGCCGATGGAGAATTGGTTGGTTCAGGAAGTTTTGAAGCTGAGATCATATCGGGTGCTTTAAATTTTATTGTTCCCAAGCTTTAATTTTTAATGTTATCAACAACTATAATTATAATAAAAAAGTTTTTTTAAAAATTTAAAAATTATTTGTGGTGATGATAGTGTGTTGACAAGTACAATAAATTTATGGGTAAAAATTTTTCTGGTGCACTTATCAAAAGATATAAACAGTTTATGATTTTATAATGACTTAAAAATCAAATAAATTAATTAGGTTATAAACAATCTTTAAAAAGTTTCAATTAATCGTTTTATTGATAAGTATTTCATTTCAAATTGTTCATAATGGACTTAAAAATTGTTTAAAACTAAATTTAAAAAATGATAAAAATAGTTGCACAACAAATACCAATTTTAGCACTACAACATTAAAATTACATTTCAAAAATTAGTTTTCACTTTTAAGTATTTAGTTATTCACAATTTTACGTTATCATAAAGTAGTTGTAAATCAACACATTAAAAAATGCAATTAACAAAACTATTTTTCACTGTTAATAACTATGAATTTGTATTTTTGTAACCTATAATGTACTAAAAAACCGACTTATGACCATTGCAATAGGAAACGATCACGCAGGAACACAATACAAATATGAAATTATTAAACTGCTGGAAAATAAAGGGCACAAAGTATTAAACTTTGGAACCGATACAGATGAAAGCATGGATTATCCAGATTCCGTACATCCGGTTGCAAATGCTGTTGAAAATGGTGAAGCGGATTTTGGCATTACCATTTGCGGAAGCGGAAACGGCGCTCAAATGGCAGCAAACAAACATCAGGGAATTAGGGCCGCACTTTGTTGGAAAAACGAATTAGTGGCTTTAGCAAGAGCACACAACAACGCCAACGTATTGAGTATTCCTGCACGTTTTGTTACCGCGCAACAAGCATTGGATTTTGTGGATATTTTTTTAACAACCGAATTTGAAGGCGGACGCCACCAAACCAGAATTGATAAAATACCTTGTTAACAGATAAGTTAGATATTAAAAGTAAGAAGACCGAAGACCGAAGTCGGGAGTCAGAAGTACAGTTAAAAAAATCAATTTCTTAAAATAAGAAAAATTTGTCTTGGATAATTAAATTTAAACTCCCTTTCCTTGGGAAAGGGTTGGGGATAGGATAAAAATTGTAAATCGTAAATATAAATGGGTCAAAATCATAACCACGACCATCCAACGTTAACCGGTAAAAATTTACTGTTCTCCATCATTTTAAACATTGTAATTACGGTTGCCCAAATTATTGGCGGCATTATTTCGGGAAGTTTGGCGTTGATTTCTGATGCGGTCCACAACTTTTCAGATGTTGTTTCTTTAATCATCAGTTA
>JAUSOJ010000161.1 GCA_030656195.1 Lutibacter sp. | reverse complement strand
TTAATTAATTTAAAGCTTCAGTTTTACATTTTTAAAGTGATTTTAATAATTTTTAATGATAATTTTGTTACCGTTTTTTGAATAAGAAAATTTGGTATGTGCACTTATTGTTGTCAATATTTCGTCTATATTTTCTGATTTAAAAACTCCCGTATAAGAGTGTTTATACAATTCAGAATAATTATTTTGTATTTCTATATTAAATTGGCGTTCTAACTTTTTGAAAATATGGGCAATATTCTCATCATTAAACATCAGCAATCCAGATTTCCATGCTATATATGAGTTAACATTTACATTCTCAACTTTTACACCTCCTAAGTTTTTAACGATACTGGCTTTCTGCGAGGGTTTAACCATAACATACTCATTAGGAAAGTTTGATTTTTTGGTGGCTTCCTGTATACCTACAATTCCTTCAACTAAAACAACTTCTATTGTCTTGTCATTCGGATATGCAGAAACATTAAATTCTGTTCCATAAACTCTCGTATCAAGATTTTCTGTTTTAACAATAAAAGGAATGTTTTTGTCTTTTGCTACTATAAAGTAAGCCTCACCCTCAAGAAAGACTTCGCGTTTTGTTTTTCCACTAAAATTTGAAGGATATTTAAGCGTCGATCCTGCATTAAGATGAATAAGAGTTCCGTCTGCCAATTGTACAACAAATTGCTTCCCGTATGGAACAGAAAGTACGTTATTATAGGCTAATCTTTTCTTTTTGGTTGAATTATTTTTGTAAGTTAGCACGTCATTTTGAATAGATCCGATTTCATTTCCGTTTTTACTTTTGATAATTTTTCTTTCATCAATTTCAATTATTTCAATATTATTGTCATCTATTTCCAATGTGATGTCGGAAGTCGTGATTTTAGAAAAACCTGAATCGCTTCTAGATAAAGTATAGGTAGTTAATATAACCAATCCAATAAAAACAGCTGCATATTTAAACCAAGTTGTCAAAAGATTTTTATTCTGATTTCTTTTCAACAATTTAATTTCATCGAGCAACAAAATATAAGCTTCCTGAGAATCAATGGTATCATCAAATTTTATATCTAAAAGTAATTTTGTTTTTAAATAATCTTTAAAGGTTTTTTGATTTTTTTTCTTTTCAAGCCATTTCAACAATTGATTTATTTCAGCTTCTGAGGCCTCAGAAGCCAAATATTTACTAATAATTTTTTTATTTGAAGATTGTAACATTTTAATAATATTATTACGTGTTTAGTAATGAGACGATGCTTTTGTTAAACACCCTCAATGATTTTTTGTTTATTTTTAAAATAAAGTAAAAAAAATGATTAATTCTTTATGGATTTCGCACTGCGAAAGGAAAGTAGCAGAAATAAAGAATATGAGCTATTATTAAGTTTCTTTCTTAATTTTTTTAAAGCGATGGACATATGTCTTTCTACAGTTTTTATAGAAATGTTTAATTTATCTGCTATCTCTTTATATTTTAAACCTTCTTTTTTGCCTAGAAGAAAAACTTCTTTGCATTGGGTGGGTAAACTATCTATTTCTACATCAATGGCAAGATATAGATTCTCAAGGTCTTCTGATGAAATTTCGCTAAACTCCAATAGCGCTTCTTGCTTTAAAAAATTTAATTGATTGGTTTCTTTTATAATTCTTCTTTGCGTATCAATAAAATGATAATAGATAGATTTAAGAAGATAACCTCTTAATGAACTTTGAATATTTAAGGTTGAACTCTTTCTCCATATTTTTATCATAGTCTCCTGAACTATATCTTTAGCTAAATCATCATTACCACATAAAGTCTTAGTATAATTATATAATTGAGAATAGTATAATTTATACACATGGTTTAATGCATCTTCATTCCCTTTTTTAAGTTGTGAAATAAGAGTTGATTCATCTGTAAAATCATATTTATCTCGATGCATGGCCTAAATATAAAATTAAAAATTAAATAAACTAATTTAATTGTGTAAAGAAAAATAATCCGCTTTTAAAATCAACTGTACAGAAATTCTTAAAGATTTTTAAATTTAATTAAAAATGTATGCCAAATAAAAACAAGATTTAAAACCCCAAATTTACAGCAGTACTCCATTACGTAAAAACTTCATTACATACAGCTTCAATCCCGCACAGTAAAAACCACCGAAAAGGTGGTATTTACTTTTTGCCTCTGCCCTCTTTTGCTCCGTTTCCATAATAATGGTCTCAACCAAACAGAATGTTTAGCAGGTAATAAGGTGTTCGCAATCCGCTTCATTTTGTTCCATAAAATACAATTAAAAATGCTCGTGCCTCGCATTTGTACTTGCCGTTCGTTGCGCTACAATTTGTGCTCCGGCAGGTGCTCATTGCAGCGCACTCACTTATTTTACTTCACACATTACACGTCATACTCACGCACAGCTACTTTTTTACCCAAACCCTTTAAGGTTTTGCTACGCAAGATTTTTATTTGGGTAAAACCGCTGTTTCATAATTTGGCTCGCCTGCTGCTCGCTCGGGCTAAAAAAGGGTGTCACAGTTTTTGAAAGCGCCATTTTGCAAATGAAATAACCGCCTCAAGTACTTATTCAACCTCAGCAAACCATTAATTTTTAGTCACCAACTATCCGATTAACTTCAAATTATAAAGCGGATTATCACATATTGCAAACGCTCGCAAGAGCAAAGTATTCCGTTCATTGTTCCTCGTTTTGGCGCTCCGCAAATTGTACCTCAAATATTAATTTCCTTACCAAGAATCTAACAATAAATTACAAGCATCCAACAACCAAACCGGAGCGCACACCACTCGTCACGCTTCTCTGCATAAATTGCCCTTGCCAATCCGACGCGTCAAAAACACCGCCACCCTTGCGTGTACCACGTGGGCGTGGGACGCACTTATGCCGATGGCAACGTGCTCTACCCACACCACCCTCGCTCAACTTCGCTGTCGGCTCGCTTAAATGCTACCGCATTTATTAGCTGCGCTTTGTTTTGAACTAAATAGGATAATATTCTTATTTTAAAAATAAATTGCTGTAAAATATAATATTACAGGTTAGAATATCATAATATTTTTAGTCCACTTTTTTAGCAATTCCTTCAAGTCTCTTTGGTTATAAGGTTTTGAAATATAATCATTGCATCCTGAAGTTATTGCTTTTTCTCGATCATCCGGGAATGCATAGGAAGTTTGTGCGATAATAATAATGTCTTTATTAAATTCCCTAATTCTTTTTGTGGCTTCGTAACCATTTAATACAGGCATTTTAATATCCATTAAAACGAAATCAATGTCGGGATTCTCTTTACATAAGCGAACCGCTTCCAATCCATCCATTGCTTTTAATGGGGATTTGCAATAATCCTCAAGCATTATTTCAAGCATCAGTTGTGAAGGTAAATCGTCATCAACGATTAATATTTTTTTCATAGAGTGCAATTTTAGTTAAAGGTATTAAAATCAATCTTATAAATGTCAATTTAAATCAAAAAAATATTCTAAGTAATGCTTTATAAGTAACATCAGGAATAAAAAAAATAAAAAAAGCAAGTAAAATTATTTGGCTTCCATCACCCGACGCTTTTGGCTATAAAGTTCAAGCCCTG
>JAUSOJ010000135.1 GCA_030656195.1 Lutibacter sp. | reverse complement strand
CAACACCGTATATAATTTATGCTCAAATTGGAACTAGTACAAACCAACAAACATTCAATAATATTGCTTCAGCGAAAAAATCTCCGATGTTGAAGTCGCACAAATCGTAATACAAACTCGTTATACGTTATATTTTATTGGTTATTAGTTGCAGACTTAACATATTAACATATCAACATATCAACAAATAACTTTTAACAATCTACGTTCCCCTGAAGAATAAAATGGTGCTGATGGTTTTAATAATGATCTTAAAATCCATCAATAAATTTCGCTCTTTGATGTAATACAGATCGTACATTAATTTTTTATGCTGGTCATCCACGGTATGCGCGTAGGGATACATCACTTGCGCCCAGCCTGTTAATCCCGGTTTTACCACGTGACGAATGGCATAAAAAGGAATTTCGTTTTCCAATAATTTCACAAATTCAGGCCGTTCGGGACGCGGACCGATCAAACTCATTTCATCTTTCAATACATTGATAAACTGCGGTATTTCGTCGAGTCTGGTTTTTCTGAGAATTCTGCCAAAAGCCGTCACCCTGCTGTCATTTTTTTGCGCCCATTCCGCTCCGTTTTCCTCAGCATTCGCAACCATGGTCCGAAATTTAATGATTCTGAATTTTTTGCCCCTTTTCCCTATTCTTTTTTGGGTGTACAACAATTTACCTTTGTTTGCGAACAAATTTCCCACAAACACAAAAGGGATCAACAAAAAGAAAAACGCAATACCAATAAGTGAAAATATTATATCCACAATACGCCTGAATGCCAGGTATAAATTGTTTTGATGGCTTTTGCTGAAGGTAAAATGATTGTAGAAATCGGTGGTTAACTTTGTTTCGGAGATGCGATGGGTTTCTTCTTCAATAAAATTATCGGCACTTCTGATGGCTATTCCTTTTTCAAACAACAAGATAAGCTGGTTGTTTAATTTAGGGGTGATAAATTGAAAGTTGTTTGAGGAAATTACGATTTCATTGATGCCTTCTTTTTTGACAATCTCTTCCAAATTGGCATCAGAAATGGCGATAAAATTTATTTTGTCATTGCTGGCCATCACAGCATTTGACACCACTGCCACAATGCGGTTTGCGCTCTTATTTTGAATCGCCGCAACCAGACCTTCCAACTGACTTTCTTCAGCAATCAACAATATATTTTTCAAAAAACGGGGAGAAAAAATCAACAGTATGTAAAATAATCGGTTGAGAAAAATGGCTAAAAGCAAGGTCAATACAAAATAGACCAGCTGCAACCTGTTTGTTGGTAATATGGGTGATATTACCGGGGTAAAAACATAAAATAAGGTAACAAAAAATACGGTAATTGTGGCACTTCTTAAGGTTAAATACTTGTCGCTCGCCACCTTTAAATCGTACATTTCAAAAATTTCCCCAAATACCAGCAGATAAATGATCAAGGTTGAAATCCATAAAGCACAGCTTGGATTGGAAAAATCGAAATAGTCAAAATTAAAATAAACATTGAGCACATACAAGCCCAATACGGTAAATCCGATATCAAGCGCGCGCAAATAAAGCCGGCGTTCAGAAATGTTGAAATAAAAATTGTCCGTATGCATTTAAACTCGATTTTCCCTTTTCACCATAGCAAGCAGCCAAAGTTAGGCTTTTCTTTTTCAAATTTCTAACGTTTATTTTGCAAATTAATTGTTGGTCTGTTGGATTTAAGAAATACTATTTTTGATTTACGGCTTGTCGGATAACTAAACATGATTTAAAACCGCGTCATGCTGAACTTGGTTCAGCATCTGCCAATGCAGTAATTTAATCATGATTCGTTGTGCTGTTCAGCATCTGTTGAAAGGGAGTTTAAATTATGATTCGAACTTCTCTTCAACAGATCCTGAAATCGAAGATTCACGAACTCCAAAAAAACAATAAAAAAAGTGAGTAAACAAGTTCGGGATTAACTTTTAATCATCCAATATTTTTTCGCTCCATAAAACATCCAAATGCTGAAATAGTAGCCCGACGATAAGACAGACAGTTTTTCAACGTTTCGGTAATACGTCCATTGGTGTTTCAATAAATTTACTTTATTGCTGGACAAGGATTGTTTTCTGATTCTGTAAATGGCCAAGCTTTCCTGAATGCCTTCCACCCTATTTATTTTTTTCAAATATTTTAACCACAAACCCATATCCTGCCGGTATTTTATTTCGGGCATAAACTCTTTTCCCAAGCGCGAAATATCGATAAATGCCGTTAAGCAACTGATGGTGTTTGTTTTTAAAATAGCAGAATAGGTTGCGTACTGCGGAACGATTAATTCCCCTAATTTTTGGTTCAGCGTTGCATCATACATTTCATAAGAAGCGCACAAAAAACCTTCACTTTGGGTTATTCTGGAGATATTTTCCGATAAAAACCGAGGCGACCACACATCATCGGCATCAATAAAAGTCATATAATTTCCTTTGGCCAAGGCAATTCCCATATTACGGGCAACGGCTGCGCCAGCATTTTTTTTAAGCGGCAGCAGTTTAATACGGACATCATTTTTTGCATATTCGGCAATGATGGAAACAGAACTGTCTGAAGAAAAATCATCCATAATAAACCATTCCCAATTGGTGAAGGACTGATTTTGCACCGATAAAATGGTTTCTGCAATAAAGTCTTCCGCATTGAAACAAGGCGTAATAATGGATACCAGTGGATTCATTTAGGCGATATTAGAAATAAAACTTTTAAGTTTTTTGTTTTGGGCTGCTATATTTTGCGAATGTTCAATCGTAAATTCCATATCCTCCTTAAAATAAACGGCAATTTCATTTTCCAAATGTAACAATTGCGCGCTGTCCAAATGCTGTTCTATCAAAAAATTTAATTTTCCTTTTTCATTTTGGACCACTTGATAAGTTAACAATAACGATTGTTTTGACGCTAAATTTTTAAAGATATAATAAAAATACAAACTCGGATACGTATTATTTTTTCCATAAACCATCTGTCCAATGCGCCCTGTCACTTCCTCAATGATGGTGTGTTGCATGCCGCATTCGCAAGTTGCGGTTTTGGGCGCCAGCCTGATATAATCGCCCAATCGATAACGAATGATCGGAAAGGCATGCATTTGTAAATTGGTCACCACAATTTCATGGTCAATTTCTTCCACAATCACGCCTTCCATATTGAGGTGCATCTTTCCTTTTGGACATTCATAAGCGATGATTCCTGTTTCTGCGGCGCCATATTCACTGATCATTCTTTGTCCGAATGCCTTTTGAATTTCATCCTGGTAGGACTCAAATATTTTTTCTGAAGTGCCTTTAACCATTTTTAAGTTTGCGGGTTTCTCCAAATTTTGGCTGTTGATTATTTTTGCGGTTTCATAAACCATCGAAGCATAGCCGTGCAGGTATTTGGCATTTTTAAGTTTTCTTACAAAAAAATCGATGGATTCTTTTCTGTAATTGAATATCCTGAAACGATTTTGCAAACTGTCCAAAATCCGTATTTTAAGCATCGCCATTTCTGAAAAATTATAGCCCCAAAAATAACCGTTAAGCTCCCAAGGTTTAACGTTGTACCAGGAATATCCTCTATAAATGGACGCTCGATTGAATGAGTCGGCCGATTCTTCCCTTTTAAATTTTAAAGATTCTCCCGATGTTCCTGAAGTATTTGCCTGAAAATGTTTTTTAAATTGAAGGTTGCTGTGAATTTCTTTGTTATCATTCAGCAACTCCTTTTTGGAAATTATTGGCAGCTTTTTAAGATCTTCCAATGATTGGATGTCGGAAGGCTTCAATCCCAATGCATCAAAAATATTTTTATAATGTGCTGAATTTGCATAAGCAACCCCCACCAATTCCTGCAGTTTTTTTAATTGATAGGCTTCCAGTGAATCCAAAGACCAGGTTTCCGATGCTTTCAGAAAAGGAAGCCAGGTTGCAATGGAAGGATTCCGCAAGCGTTCGCCTATTTTATAGATTCTTTTAAACATTTTCCAATAATTTAACCCATTGTGTTTTCACCCAGCTTTCATCGAACTTTTCCGCCTTTTCACGGGCATTTATGGATAATTCTGCCGCCTTGGACGGATTGTTGAGCAAGCCTATAATGGCTTCGGTCATTTTCCTTTCCTCTTTCACAGGAATTAAAATTCCGTCCACCCCATTTTCTATCAAATACGGCAATCCGCCCGCATTGGTGGAAACGATGGGCAAACCCAAGGCCATCGCCTCAATGATGCTCACCGGCATATTGTCAATATTGGTGGTATTGATAAAAATATCATAGTTCCCCGACATTTGGTGCCATTGCGCTTTTGGCAACACGCCCGTAAAGGTAAGGCTTTCAGCCACGCCCAATTGTTTTGCCAGGTCATTTGATTCGCCCAATGAACCGTCCTTGTCGGGTCCCACCATACACAAACTTGCATTTTTATGGGTTTCTTT
>JAUSOJ010000134.1 GCA_030656195.1 Lutibacter sp. | reverse complement strand
AAACTGATTTTGTGTCAATATTCACTCCAGGGCTCATTGTACTAGAAAGATAAATACTTTTGATGTAAGTTCCTTTAGCCGTTGTAGGCTTTAATTTTATCAAAGTATTCACAATTTCATGTGCATTGTCAATAATTTGTTCGGCATCAAAAGATGCTTTCCCAATACCTGCATGTACAATACCGGTTTTGTCGACTTTAAAATCAATTTTACCAGCTTTAACTTCTTTTACTGCTTTTGCAACGTCCATAGTTACTGTACCAGTTTTAGGGTTTGGCATTAAACCTCTTGGTCCTAAAATACGACCTAAAGGACCTAATTTTCCCATAATACTTGGCATAGTGATAATAACATCCACATCAGTCCAACCATCTTTAATTTTTTGAAGGTAGTCATCCAATCCAACATAATCAGCGCCAGCTTCTAGAGCTTCAGCTTCTTTATCTGGAGTTACCAATGCCAACACTTTAACATCTTTTCCGGTTCCGTGTGGTAATGTAACCACGCCTCTAACCATTTGATTTGCTTTACGTGGATCTACACCCAATCTAACAGCTATATCAATAGATGCATCGAAATTCACACTTGTAATTTCTTTTACTAAAGCGGAAGCGTCTTTTAAAGAATATGCTTGATTTTTATCAATCTTAGCATGTGCCTCTTTTTGCTTTTTAGTTAATTTTGCCATTTTAATAACTGTTTTATTTTTTTATAGGAGCATCTCCACTTACGTTAACACCCATTGAGCGTGCTGTACCAGCCATCATAAGCATAGCCGATTCGATTGTAAATGCATTTAAATCTTGCATTTTATCTTCAGCGATCACTCTTAATTGATCCCAGGTTACTGTTGCCACCTTGTTACGGTTTGGCTCAGAAGACCCTTTTTTTGCTTTAGCAGCTTCCATAATTTGCATGGCCGCTGGTGGTGTTTTTACAACAAATTCAAAAGATTTATCTTTATAAACCGTAATTGCTACTGGTAAAATCTTTCCTTGTTTGTCTTGAGTTCTTGCATTAAACTGCTTACAGAACTCCATAATATTAACTCCGGCAGCACCCAAAGCAGGTCCAACTGGTGGTGATGGGTTAGCAGCACCTCCTTTAACCTGTAATTTTACTACTTTACTAATTTCTTTTGCCATCTTTAAATCTTAAATTATATATTATGCATAAATTGGAAGCGAATGCATAACATCTCCATTACTTCTGTAACAATTATGAAATTTTTTCAACTTGCATGTAACTTAATTCTAATGGCGTTTTTCTGCCAAAAATCTTAACCATTACTTCAAGTTTACGTTTTTCTTCATTTATTTTTTCAATAGTGCCGTCAAAACCATTAAATGGTCCGTCAATTACTTTTACAGTTTCTCCAACAGTAAAAGGAATTGCAACATTATCATTTTGAACCGATAACTCATCAACTTTACCCAGCATTCGGTTAATTTCAGATTTTCTCATAGGAACGGGATCTCCGCCTTTGACTTCACCTAAAAATCCGATAACTCCAGGTATTGATTTGATGATATGTGGAAGTTCACCACTTAAGTTTGCTTCAATCATTACATAACCAGGAAAATAAACGCGTTCTTTGTTTATTTTTTTTCCATTACGCACTTGAATAACTTTTTCTGAAGGAACAAGAACTCTATCAACATAGTCAGTCATGCCTAAGCGGGCAATCTCGTTCTCAATATAAGTTTTTACCTTATTTTCTTGTCCTCCGATTGCTCTAACAACATACCATTTTTTAACAGAATCTGTCATACTAATTTTTAATAATTAAAACAGTTTAAAATATTCAGTTAAACCTGCTTGAAAGAATTTATCCACAGCAAATACCGCTAAAGCGAAAATGATGGTAAATATAGCAACAACCACCGTAGATTTTTGGGCTTCTTCCCAAGAAATCCAAGATACTTTGTTGCGCAACTCTTCAAATGAGTCTTTTAAGTAATTGATTAATTCCATTTTTTCAAATTTTGCACGGGTGGAGAGACTCGAACTCCCGACACCTGGTTTTGGAGACCAGTGCTCTACCAACTGAGCTACACCCGTAAATTTAAGGTGCCCCTCTTAAAAGAAGCACCTATAATTTACCTAGTATTAGGTGTATTTTATTAATCTAATAGTTCTGTTACCTGACCTGCACCAACTGTTCTACCGCCTTCACGGATTGCAAAACGTAAACCTACGTTTAATGCGATTGGTTGATGTAAATCTACTCTTATTGTTAAGTTATCCCCAGGCATAACCATTTCAACACCTTCCGGTAAAGTGATAGTACCAGTTACATCCGTTGTACGAACGTAAAACTGTGGACGGTAGTTGTTATGGAATGGTGTATGACGACCACCTTCTTCTTTTTTAAGAACGTAAACCTCTGCTTTGAATTTACCGTGTGGAGTTACTGAACCTTTTTTACAGATTACCATTCCTCTTTTAATATCTTCTTTTGCAATACCTCTTAATAAAAGACCAACGTTATCTCCAGCTTCACCTCTATCTAATATTTTACGGAACATCTCAACTCCAGTAATAGTAGAAGTTAATTTTTCAGCACCCATACCAATAATATCGATGATATCACCAGTGTTTGCAATTCCTGTTTCAATACGTCCAGTTGCAACTGTTCCACGACCAGTAATTGAAAATACATCTTCAACTGGCATAAGGAATGGTTTATCAATATCACGCAATGGTAATTCAATCCAAGTATCAACGGCATCCATCAATTCAACAATTTTCTCCATCCATTTAGGTTCTTTGTTCAATCCCCCTAATGCAGAACCTTGAATAACTGGTGTATTGTCACCATCATAGTCATAGAAAGACAATAAGTCTCTAATTTCCATTTCTACCAGTTCCAATAATTCCTCATCATCAACCATATCCACTTTATTCATGAATACAACCAATCTTGGAATACCAACCTGACGACCTAGTAAGATATGCTCTCTAGTTTGAGGCATTGGTCCGTCTGTTGCAGCAACAACGATAATAGCACCGTCCATTTGGGCAGCACCTGTTACCATGTTCTTCACGTAATCCGCGTGACCTGGACAGTCAACGTGAGCATAGTGACGATTTGCTGTAGAATATTCTACGTGTGCGGTATTGATAGTGATACCTCTTTCTTTCTCCTCAGGAGCGTTATCAATTTGATCAAAGTTTTTTACTTCACAAAACCCTTTTTCTGCTAATACTACAGTAATAGCAGCTGTTAAAGTTGTTTTACCGTGATCAACGTGTCCAATAGTCCCAATGTTTAAATGTGGTTTTGAACGATCAAAGGTTGCTTTTGCCATGATTATTTAATTTTAATTTTTAAATCTTAGTTATATATAGTGTTAATTTCAATTCTTATTTTGAGCCAATGATGGGATTTGAACCCATGGCCTCTTCCTTACCAAGGAAACACTCTACCCCTGAGCTACACCGGCAAAAAAAAGAGCGAGAGACCGGGCTCGAACCGGCGACAGTCAGCTTGGAAGGCTGAAGCTCTACCAACTGAGCTACTCTCGCAATATTTTTTTTCAATTCCCTACTGCTTTATATCGCTATAAAACAATTGTGGTGAGAGAAGGATTCGAACCTTCGAAGCTTGCGCAGCAGATTTACAGTCTGCCCTCGTTGGCCACTTGAGTATCTCACCATTTTTCAAAGATCTGGCCGATAGATACTTTCTTCGACGGTACTTCGGCTACACTAGGTAACCGTGTTCGGTATTAAACATTACTTTTATACCATCCAAATCACTTTGTTATCAAGTAATTTTTCATCTGAACATTATTTCAATTTCAAAGAGCCGATAGAGGGACTCGAACCCACGACCTGCTGATTACAAATCAGCTGCTCT
>JAUSOJ010000133.1 GCA_030656195.1 Lutibacter sp. | reverse complement strand
TTGGGGAATCTTCAAAAGTGGTTTTGGAACGTTCCATTGCGCAACACGCAAAAATTTGTGTTGAAAACAGTGAGGATGTTTACGACGCTTTAATTTTGGCCAATAAATTGGGGGAAGATATTGAATACAGAATTCACCATTATACCAAATGCATCAGCAAAAGCACCACAAATTTTGCCGATTGGCTGAAAGACGATTACGGAAAAAAACTTCGTTTGTATTTACGCGATAATTTCGACACTGTTTTTGAAGAAGTTTATGGGCGTCCGCCGGAAGATTAATTTATTTCCTGAATATTGATTTTAGCCAAATTTCTTCTGATAAAGGACTTTTTTGTTTTAAAAATCATTTTATTTATAAATATAATTAATTGTATATAAATACATTAAGATACATTACATCAATAAATAAATTAAATATTGACATTTTTGTAATATGGCAAACATCATTAAAGAACAGCAACATATTTTAGACAAATTGAGCATTGAAAAGCTCAATGAAATGCAGCAAGAAGCTGAAATTGCAATCAACTCCAACAACAATATTGTTTTATTGTCTCCAACCGGAACCGGAAAAACGTTGGCTTTTTTGTTGCCAATTATTAAAGCATTGGATGCAGATTGTGCTGAAGTTCAGGCATTGATTATTGTGCCTTCCAGAGAGTTGGCCATTCAAATTGAGCAGGTTACACGAGAGATGGGAACAGGTTTTAAAGCGAATGCGGTTTATGGCGGACGTCCATTTTCAAAAGATAAAATTGAGTTGAACCATTTACCGGCCATTTTAATCGGCACGCCCGGCAGAATTGCAGACCATTTAAGACGAGGCACTTTTTCAACTCAAAATATCACCACATTGGTTTTGGACGAATTTGATAAATCATTGGAAATTGGTTTTGAAGAAGAAATGAAAGAGATTATTTTGGGATTGCCAAAAGTGAACAAACGCATCTTGACTTCGGCCACACAAGCTTTAAGAATTCCGAAATTTGTGGGATTGAACAATCCGGCTACCATCAATTATTTGAAGGAAGTTGGGGAAGAAGCACCACTTTTAAAAATAAAAACCATAATTTCTCCAACCAAAGATAAATTGGAAACTTTGGTAAAAACGCTTTGCCATATAGGAAATGAGCCCGCCATTGTTTTCTGTAATTTTAGGGATACCATTGAAATGGTAAGCGATTTTTTAAACGACCATAAAATTGAACACGGCTGTTTTTATGGTGGAATGGAACAAAAAGACCGGGAAAAAACTTTGATAAAATTTCGTAACGGCACACATCAGGTTATTGTGGCTACCGATTTAGCGGCCAGAGGATTGGACATTCCCGAAATAAAATATATTATCCATTATCAGTTGCCTTTAAAATTGGATGAGTTCACGCACAGAAACGGCAGAACAGCCCGTATGAACGCAAAAGGAACAGCGTATGTGATACAGTGGGAAAAAGAAAAAAGATCGGAATTTACGCCAGATGCTGCTATTGAAATCCTTCAAAACAAAGCCACGCCAAAAACTTCCAAATGGGAAACGCTGTATATTTCAGGTGGAAGAAAAGATAAGATTTCAAAAGGCGATATTGCCGGATTGTTTATTAAACAAGGAAAGCTCAGCAACGACGAACTGGGAATTATTGAACTCAAACAAGATTGCGCTTTTGTGGCCGTTCCTGCGTTAAAAGCAAATGAACTTATTAAAGTACTGAATAACACCAAATTGAAAAATAAAAAAGTGAGAATAGCGATAGAGTAGCGGCAGTATTTTTACTTTAAACTTTATTTTATTATTGTTTAATTTTATTTCAAATAAAACAGCATTCAATTTACCTTTACACAAATTTATAATATGTCGAAACATTTCTCCGATTTAGGAATTTCAGCACCTTTACTTAAAAGTTTATCCGATTTAAATATTTCTGAACCTACAGAAATTCAGCAAAAAACAATTCCCGTTTTACTGACAAAAAAAGATGATTTTGTGGGTTTGGCAAAAACAGGAACCGGAAAAACCGCAGCATTCGGATTGCCGTTATTGCAATTGATAGATTTGAATAACCAACATATTCAGGCTGTTATTTTGGTGCCAACCAGGGAATTGGGTCATCAAATTTTTAGCAACATGCAAGCGTTCGCTACTTATTTGCCAGAAATTTCCATTGCGGAAGTTTGCGGAGGAATTCCCATAAAACCACAAATTGAACGCTTGTCGAACACCACACATATTGTGATTGCAACGCCCGGACGTTTAATTGATTTGATCAAACGCAAAGCAATAGACATAAAACTTGCCAATTATTTGGTGCTTGATGAAGCTGATGAAATGGTGACTTCGCTTAAAGATGGTTTGGATGAGATTTGTGCCGAATTGCCAAAAAAGAAACGGACTTTTTTATTCTCCGCAACTTTGCCGGGAACCATCAAACAATTGGTGCAGAACTATATGTCCAAACACGTGATTATGGTGAGTGCCGATATGGAAACCGTCGGAAATCAGGCAATTGACCACGAATACCTGGTGGTTGAACCTATTGAAAAATTAGATGTTTTGATGCATTTTTTGACTTCAAAAGAAGGGGAACGCGGTATTATTTTTTGCAAAACCAAAGCAGCCGTTAATAAATTGGCCAAAAACTTGGCGATAAACCGATTTTCTTCAGGCGCGCTGCACGGAAGTTTGTCGCAACCCATTCGCGACCGGATTATGGGACAATTTCGCAATGGTTTTATCCATATTTTGGTAGCTACAGATTTGGCAGCCAGAGGTATAGACGTGAAAGAAATATCTTATGTGGTGAATTACCATTTGCCGGATGTGGCAGAATTGTATGTTCACAGAAGCGGAAGAACCGCCAGGGCAGGAGCAACCGGACTTTCCTTAACGGTGATTCAGCAGGAAGAAATTGAGCAATTGAAGGAATTTCAGGAGGAATTGGGCATCGAATTTAATGAATATAAAAAACCTGATTATCTCAGCATTGAGGAAAATAACATGGTTTTATGGGCAAAAAAACTTTTTAAAACCAAACCCGACCACGAAATTCCTGCCAATTTAAAAGACAAAATCAAAACGGTGTTTCATCATTTAACCAAAGACGAATTGATTGAAAAAATGATGGCCAAATATGTGTTGAAACATAAAAACAATCATACTTCAGTTTCAAAAAGTCCGCCTGATAGGAGGGGCAGATAATTTTCCAAAAATTGTAAAAATTTTAGCATTACAGCTATCAAAAGTGATAACTCTCATTTTTATTTTTGATATAAATCATTTTATTTCTTGTCCTCAGAAAGTACCTTTGTGTGTTAAAACGAGGTCTTATTCGATTTAAAGTAATTAAAATGAACAATTTAAATAGATGCATATCAATTGTTTGCAATAATTTAGAATGATTTTTAATTGGTAGAAAATATGTTGGAAATGAAAAAGATGGGGCAAAAAAATGAAATTCAAAAAGTACATAGAAGAACTCAAAAGGCGAAATGTATTTAAAGCCGCTATTGCTTATGTAATTATGGCCTGGGTTGTTATTCAGGTATCGGCAATTGTTCTTAATGGTTTTGCTGCGCCGGCATACGTTTTTAAAATTATTTTATTTATTATTGTTGTTGCTTTTCCGTTTTGGTTGGTTTTTGCCTGGGTTTATGATATTACGCCGGAAGGAATTAAAAAAACGGATGACATTGCTAAAAAGGTCCATGCGCCGCCAAACACACAAAATCGTCTTAATTTAGTCATCATTATTTCCTTATTGATTGTTGTTGTTTTTCTTTTATTCAATCAATCCGGGTCTTTTATGAACAAGGAAAAAGAAGCCAAGAAAAAGGAAAATATCATTGAAAACAGAGAGAAATCTATTGTGGTATTGCCATTTTTAAATCTTTCCAAAAATGGCAATCAGGATTATTTATCTGAAGGAATTACGGATGCCATTAATGTGGAGCTTTCAAAAAAGGATTCTGTGAGGGTAATTTCCAGAACTTCTGCGATGAGTTACAGCAATGACAATAAATTATTATCCGATATCGCAAAAGAACTTGAAGTCGATTATTTATTGGAAGGGTCCATATTGTCGGATGCCGACAGCGTGCGGATTATGGTTCAGCTCATTAAATCTTTTCCAAAAGAAAGACATATTTGGTCACGAAGTTACAAGGAAAAATTCGAAAACATTCTACAACTTGTAGATAGAGTTTCCTCCGAAATTACGAATGAAATTACAGTTTTTGTTCAACCCAATCAATTGATTACCAAAAAAAATACAGTGGATGCAAAAGCTTATGAATTTTACTTAAGAGGTCGGTATTTAATGAATATGGAAACATATAAATCTGTCAAAAGCGCTATCAAATACCTAAACGAATCCATAAAACTGGATGCAAGTTATGCGCCAGCCTATGCAACCCTTGCCGAAGCCTATATTTCTTTGAATAAATTCAACAGCAATAAAGATGAAAAACAGAGAAATACTAAAAATGCCCGAACAGCCATAGACCAAGCTTTGTTGTTAGACAATAATTTGGGCGCAGCTTATATCACTAAGGGAAAAATAGCCGGAAAATGCGAATGGAAATGGAATGAAATGAAAATACTGGCAGAAAAAGGATTAAAATTGGATCCAAACAATGCCAACGGACATATGTTACTTTCTAATTATTATGTGGTTATAGATGAATTTGATAAGGCAATTGGAGAGGCTTTACGTGCGGAAAAATTAGATCCATTGAACCCTGTAATTGGAAGTTTGGTTGCCGATTGCTATTATTTGGCGCACGATTATGATAAAGCGACAGCGCAATACAAAAAGGTATTGGAACTTTTTCCAAATTATGGATTTGCCTGGGAAGGGTTGGGATACGTCCAATATTTTATGGGACAAAAACATGAAGCCATCAATTCATGGAAACGATTGCAGGAAATTATGGGCAATGATTCTACAGCCATTAATTTCAACTTTGCTGGCAATGAGGATCAATCTTTTCGTCTTTGGCTCACTAAAGCCAAGAGCGAAAACCTTTCGTATACTTCAAATCCAACTGTATTGGCGCAACTGCATATGCTCTTGAATGAAAAAAACGATGCCTTAAATTATCTTGAGATGGCCTATAAAATTCATGAGGATGAGTTGCCTCTTTTGTTGCAACGGCCTAATTTCCATGAACTTCATAAAGAACATCGTTTTAAGGCATTGGTTCATAAAACAGGTATTATTTTAAATAAGTAAATTTTGTTGTAATTTTAGTATTGAAAATTCGTTTTATCCATCAAAAGATATTCAGATGAAATCGCCATAAACAAAAAGTTTGCTTGCAAATACCAATGAAGCTATGCGATTCCTTATAACTTTTAAAAAACAAATAATTATCTACCTATGAAAATAATCACTTTAACCGTAAATCCGGCTTTAGACAAAAGCGCCAAAGTAGATGGATTAATTCCAACCCAAAAACTTAAATGTCATTCAATTCAATATCAACCAGGCGGAGGAGGAATCAATATTTCCAGAATGTTAAAAAGACTGGGTACAGCTACTACTTGTATTTTGACTTCAGGAGGTGATACCGGAAAATACTTGAAAGAATTGTTGGTTAAAGAAACCATTCAGCACGAAATTATTCCGATAAAAGCTTGGACAAGAGAAAACCTTTCGGTGGTTGATACGCAAAGCGACTTGCAATATCGTTTTGGAATGCCCGGAAACAAATTGAGTGATAAAGAACTCGATGTTATTAAGAATCTTTTATCAGAAAAAGTGAATTCAGATGATATTTTGGTGCTTAGCGGAAGTTTGGCTGAGAATATGCCTGCCGATTATTATGCCCAATTGATAAAATTATTCAACGATAAAAATGTAAAAATAATTGTTGACACTTCGGGTTCGGCATTGAAAGAAGCATTAAAAGAAAATGTATTTCTGATAAAGCCAAATCAAAGGGAATTGGCGCAACTTGCAGGAAAAGATTTTTTATATACCGCTGAACAGGAGACGATTGCCACAGAATTGGTAAAATCGAACAAAGCCCAATATGTGGTTGTTTCATTGGGAGCCAGAGGCGCATTTTTAGCCTGTAATGATGGCGTTTTCTACAAATCTACGCCTTCTGTGGAGGTTAAAAGCACCATTGGCGCAGGCGACAGCATGGTGGCCGGATTAATTTATGGCATTCAAAATAATTTTCCGCCTGAAAAAATCTTGAAATGGGGCGTGGCTTGCGGGGTTGCAACCACGATGAGCGAAGGAACAAATTTGGGATCCAAAGGAAATATAGACACGGTTTTAAAATTGATGAAGTAACAGTTGCATTAAATTTGCGCTACTGATTATAAATTATTTGTAAATAACTGTTCTTGGTTTTCCGAAATCAAAATCTTGCAACCCAAAATCGTTCGTTCCAAAAGAATTGGTCTTAAAAATATGATCTCCTTGCCCGGGAATGCTTGGGTAAAATGAAATGGAAAATTGAAAGGAGTTGAAAACCAAATAATCATTGTTGATCATTACGCCTATTCCAATGGATGAAAACAGTCTGCTTTTTGTGAATCCTATATTTTCATTTCCAAGCATTGCGGCTGTATAATTGAAAAAAGGATTTATCCTAAAACCAACAATGTTCCAAGGAGAATAAAGCTGTGTTTGTAATGAAAGAACAAATTTCTTTGTGCCAAAAATGGCGCTGTCAAACCCATTGATTCCCGCACCATTATCACCCTGAAAACCTGCGCCATAAGTTCCCTGAAAAGGAACATTTTCATTAAGAGCCAAATAGTCCCCAACTGATTTTAGCCTATTATTTCCTATAATAATTTGAGGTTTTATAAACTGTCTCATTTTCCATTTTTTTCCCAACTCAACCAAATTGGTGAAATAATTTGCCTGAAACGAAAGGGCAGATTGTTCCGTTTTTGAGCCGTTGAAAAAGGTGCCATATTCAAAATTGGTGCTTAAATAGCCCCAACTGTGATAATTTCCGAATGAAGCTCGGGCGCCAACATACCATCTGCCAGAATTGTTTTTTATTTGATAACCGCCTGTAATTCCATATATTCTGCCCACTGGGACATTTTCAATAATGCCATAATTATACAAATATTGTTCTTCAACAAATTGCCGGGAACTAATTCCGATGCCACTTAAATAAAAGGTTTCTCCAGAATAAAAATTGATGCTGTCATAGTCAAAAGTCGGACTTTCCTTGAACTGTACATTTAACAATCTGCTTGCAAACACTAAATTATTAGCACTGTGCCTTGTGACATGGTCCTTAGAAATAGGGAAGGAAATACCACCCCAAATATCCTGTGATCTGTATTTTAAATTTTGGTTACTGTATTGCAGCTGCTCGTTTTGGAGAGAATCAATCCTAAATTGATCATCAATATAAACACCTCCGGCCCAGCGTGTAAAAGGTGAATAAAAAGTTCGTTCAATATTTAAACTTTTGCCAAAATGATTGTTTAATTCTGTCTGGTAAATGGCAGTTGTTTTAATATAAGTGTTTTTAATGTTTGGAATTTCATACTTCATGCTGTATGCGCTTTTTCCGTCTTCAAAACGCTTTGAAAATCGGTTGTAAAATTCGTGGCCAGTTCCCAAAAAGTTTCGCTCTTGAAGTCCGAGGCTGGTTTTTGAAGAAGTGATTGATCCTTTGGGAATTGAACTCCAAGTGTCCAAAACCCTAATGTAAACATCCACAGAATCAGTATTTTGGGAGATGGTTTCTACGGTAATTTTAACATCACGAACATATTTCTGCAGCCTTATTAAACGTTCCGATTCACGTACAAAAAGCGTATCCAAAGGTTTGTTTCTAGAAAAAAGCAACAGGTTTTTTATGGCCAGTTTACGCGTGGTGATGTGCAAGCGGTTCCCCGATTTTTCAGCCCAATTTCTTGCCTTTTTTGTAGTGTCGGAAATAGAAAATCCAAATGGATCCAAGGTTTGGATATTGATATTTCGTATCATTTTTCCTTCAATATTTTTGGGAAATTTTTGTTTTGTTTTTTTTAAAAGTACGGTTTTATTGATGGTAGCCGGTTCAAAAATCAACTTATGAAACATTTTTGTAAACTTTCTTTTCTTTGAATACTTTTCAATTTTTTCATACATTTTTGTCGAATCTTGCTTTATTGGTTTTTCCTGGGAAAATCCAATATTGAAGCACAGGAATGGCATCAGAAAGAGATAAAATTTGAATCTGGAGTTCATAGGTTAATCACTAAGATAAAAATGTATGTAAAAAATCTTTTAACAATCTGATATTTAAAAAATATTGATAAATTAGAAATGAATTCTATATAATAGTTCTGCCTTAAAAACAAAGCCTTTTTCAAAATTTGTGTTTAATTGAGTTCGGTTATCTCCAAGATATATGGAACCTAAATTCATAGCCACTTTATCATCATCATCAAATACTTTATAAGTACGACTCATGGTATATCCTACCTTGGTTTTGGCAATTAAAGATTTACCCAGATGAAATTGCAGGTACGTATACAATTCATTTGAGCTTCTCGCAACATATTGTCCGTTAGGAATATAGTTCGATTCATGTAAATTATAACTCGAAGCCATTCCGTCGAAATTAATTCCTAAAACGGTTTCTTCAGTTAGTTTGTAATTAAAGTCAACTTGTCCCGGCAACAGTAAAGTTGATTCAAATTTTTGGTTCGGACTTAAATAATACAATCCCAATAATGGAATAAAAAGCGGCCCATAATTCTCTGTATTGGTATAAAAACCCACTTTATATTTTAAGTTTTCCCTTTTTTTATAGGTAAATAATGTTAACATACCTATTTGAAAATCTTCTTTGGAAATCGACTTAAAGTCGGATGCAATACTTGGCAACAGCACATAAGTTCCTGTCCATTTTTCAGAATGCACCTGATTTAGTCCCAGTTGCAGCCTCACTTTATTCAGCCCGATGAGTTCTGGAAAATCCGGATCTAATTTCAACAAACTTCTGTCAGCCGAAAAACCAGTTAAAATAACCGTCTTTTCATTGAGCACAACAGGGAACGTCAATTGCAATCCAAATTCCTCTACTTTAGTGTGTTCCGAAGAATTTTCAAACGTATTAGGTGGTGTATTTACATAGTAAAAACGCGCAATATCAATATAATTTTGGGCACTTGCCAATTGTACAAAAAATCCAAATAATGCGATTAGGATAATTTTCATAATTATATTAATAGTTACATTAAATTATAAATAAAGCAAAATTAATTTCACAATTAATAACCTAATATTCATAAAATAAGTCAATTAACAAATAAATTTACTTGAAAATCTACTTTATTCAGTTAGGGGTTTACTGTGCTTAAAACAAGGTAATTAAACCTAGGACCGGCATTTAAAATTAATGCGAATATATGTATAATTTATCAATTTGTTTTTCCTAATATTGGGGTCTTAAAAATCACCTACAAAATCAGCAAAAATAAATTATGGGCAAATTAAAAAGTCCGGCTTTCCTTATCATTTTGGCGTTTTTTGCCATTTATGTCATTTGGGGTTCCACCTATCTTTTAAATAAGATTGCGGTAACTGAACTGCCGCCTTTTATGTTGGCTTCTATCAGATTTATTACTGCAGGAATCTTAATTTTCATTATCGCGAAGTTTCTGAAAATTAAACTGAGCGTCACTCGTAAACAATTTATCAACAGTACCATTGCGGGTTTTTTGTTTTTATCATTCGGAAATGGGGTAGTGGTTTGGGCACTTAAATATGTCGACAGCGGATTTGCAGCGCTTGAAACCGCCGCTCAGCCATTGGTGGTGTTGTTGCTGATGAGGATTCTTGAAGGAAAAAAAATAAAAGCGATGTCGGTTATCGGCATAATATTAGGGATGGCAGGCATGTTTCTTTTGGTGAGCCAAAAACAGGTTATCAACCAGGAAGGGACCATCTTGGGAATGTCAATGATTTTTGTGTGCATCATAAGTTGGGGATATGGAAGTTTATTTGTTGCCAAAGCCGATTTGCCTCCAAACTTTTTTGTAAATACGGGCTATCAAATGGTTACAGGTGGTGTTACGCTTTTGGTGGCAAGTTTGTTGTTTAGGGAAGAATGGTCTTATCCAACACAATGGAGTTCGTCGGTGCAATTGTCGATGGTTCTTTTAATAATATTTGGCAGTATTGTCGCTTTTACATCGTTTAATTATTTGTTAAGAGTGGTTTCTCCCGAAAAAGTAGCGACTTCTTCCTATGTAAATCCAATTATTGCCATGGTTGTTGGCTGGTATTTTTTAAATGAACAAATTACTTTTCAGTCTATTATGGCCGCTTTGGTGCTGTTAACGGGCGTTTATTTTATCAATACGAAGAAAAGCTTGATTATTTTTTCCCGATTTACCAAGCGAATTAAATACAAGCAAGGAGAAGTTATCATTAAAAAGATGGAGTAATTTTGTAATTATGACAAATAAAAAAGAGGTAAATAGCAGACCAATAATAGAAAAAGCAATAGTTTCAACAAAAATGACCGAAGTTGAAAAATTTCAAAACAAAACATTGCGGCCAATAATTAAGATGAAACATGAATTGCTGATTGCTTATTTTAATCATTATTTAGCAAGTCAAAAATTTGATTTCCAAGATTTTAGCGATTTAAAAAAGATTGAATTCATTGAGCGTACTTTTTCAAAAGACAGCCAATGCAAAAATGAAATAAAAGGAATGATCATCGGCCATTTTACTTTGGATGAATTCTCTATCTATAAAAACATCACTAAAGAAAGCAATAAAAGGATTTTATCGATGGCAAAAGAGCGAATTTTGAACACTTTAATTTAATAGTGTTTATTGTAAACTGCAGAAATTCTCAATCCAACCCATTTTCACTACATTGGCATTTTTTAGCCTCAATTTTTGAACTTATAATCATAATTGTTTAACGTATTTTCATATAAATTAAACAAAATAAACTAAAAAATGATTATTTTTGCAATTGTTCATATATTGATGCACAACATTATTAAGATTAAAGTAGTTTTTGAAAGCAATTATTTTGCGCTAACTTTCTGTAGATAAGATCATAAGAAACAAACCCGAAGAAAATGAAAATAAATAGCGATAGAACCGGTTTTAAATTTACGCCTTATCAGGAGGAAGCAAAATCTCCTTTTGACAGGCTGTTCGAAATTTTTAAAGAATTAATTACGCACACTTCAGGTGATTTTGACGAAGCAATGGATTGGCTGAAAACGCTGGATAAGGAATATAAATTGACAGATGAAAATTACACGTTGGATGATTTTGTTGAGGAATTGAAGACAAAAGGCTATATAAAAGAAGAAATTTTGCCCAATGGAAATTCCAAAAACAACATTACCGCAAAAACCGAACGAGCAATTCGTAAAAATGCGTTAAATCAAATTTTTGGCAAACTGAAAAAGCATGGTTCAGGAAATCATAAAACTAAAAACAGCGGAATAGGCGACGAGCATACGGGCGATTTTAGAAATTTTGAATTTGGAGACGGATTGGAACGTTTGTCGGTAACCGAAAGTCTGAAAAATGCGCAAATCAATCATGGTTTGGGGAGTTTTAAACTTACGGAACAGGATTTGGTGGTTGAAGATACGCACCATAAATCGCAAATGAGCACCGTTTTAATGATTGACATTAGCCACAGTATGATTTTGTATGGAGAAGACAGAATTACGCCTGCCAAAAAAGTTGCCATGGCTTTGGCCGAATTAATTACCACGCGTTATCCAAAAGACACCTTAGATATTTTGGTTTTTGGTGATGACGCCTGGCCCATTAAAGTAAAAGATTTGCCTTATTTGCAAGTTGGACCTTACCATACCAATACGGTTGCGGGCCTAGAATTGGCGATGGATATTTTAAGACGAAAAAGAAATACCAACAAGCACATATTTATGATTACCGACGGGAAACCGAGTTGTTTGCGAATGCCAGATGGTTCGTATTACAAAAACAGCAACGGATTGGATCAGTTTATTGTGGAAAAATGTTACAATATGGCGGCCCAGGCAAGAAAATTACACATTCCAATCACCACATTTATGATTGCCCAAGATCCTTATTTGCAATCATTTGTGGAAGAGTTTACCGCATCAAATAAAGGAAAAGCCTTTTTTACTGGATTGGAAGGTTTGGGCGAAATGATATTTCACGATTATGAAAACAACAGAAAAAAAAGAATTAGATAAAATGACTACTACGATAAAAACACTTCAGGAATTAAAAGCATCAGGGTATGTTTCTAAAAGCATAAAAACAGAATTGCGTGAAAATTTAATTAAGAATATCCAACAAAACATTCCGTCATTTACGGGAATTCACGGGTATGAAAATACGGTGATTCCGCAATTGGAACGGGCAATTCTTTCTCAGCACAATATTAATTTATTGGGATTAAGAGGCCAGGCCAAAACAAGGTTGGCGCGTTTGATGATCCAGTTATTGGACGAATATATGCCCATCATTGAAGGATCGGAAATTAATGACGATCCTTTGAATCCGATCAGTGCCTTTGGAAAATCGCAAATTGCGCTTCTGGGAGATCAAACGCCTATTCAATGGGTGCATCGCAACGATCGATTTTATGAAAAACTGGCAACGCCAGATGTTACTATTTCGGACTTGATTGGTGATATAGATCCCATAAAAGCGGCCAATTTAAAATTGAGTTATGCCGATGAAAGGGTGATCCATTTTGGGATGATTCCACGTGCAAACAGGTGTATTTTTGTGATTAATGAATTGCCCGATCTACAGGCGAGGATTCAGGTGGCTTTATTCAACATTCTGGAAGAAGGAGACATTCAAATCAGGGGTTTTCAGTTAAGGATGCCTCTCGATTTACAATTTGTTTTTACCGCAAATCCGGAAGATTACACCAATAGAGGAAGCATTGTTACGCCTTTAAAAGACAGAATAGGTTCACAAATATTGACGCATTATCCAAAAACTATTGAAATTTCAAAAACAATCACTGCTCAGGAAGCGAAGTTACAGCATGAAAGGGTTTGTGAAATTCATGTTCCCCAAATGGCAAAAGATTTGGTGGAACAAATTAGTTTTGAGGCCCGAAAAAGCGAATATGTCGACAATAAAAGCGGCATCAGCGCTCGAATGAGCATTACCGCCTATGAAAATTTATTAAGCACTGCGGAACATCGATGCGTAAGTTCCGGCGCAAAAAAAACAACCATCAGATTTGTTGATGTGTTGGGTATGGTTCCCTCAATTACCGGCAAAATCGAGCTGGTGTATGAAGGCGAGCAGGAAGGTGCAGGATTTGTTGCAGAAACTTTGATTGGCGCAGCAGCAAAAACCTTATTTACCGCCTATTTTCCTGTCATTAAAAAGTTAAAACATGAGCAGGAAAAAGATGCTTATGATGCCATTTTGTTATGGTTTTTTGAAGAAAGTTCTTTTGAATTGATGGATGACGGCACTGAACAGGAATATGCGGATGCATTGAACCAAATTACGCCTTTAGATGCGCTCATTCAAAAATATGCGCCAGAAACAGCTGCCGAAGACGTATTGTTTATGAAAGAATTTGTGCTTTGGGCTTTGGTGGAATACAAAAAACTAAATAAGCAAAGAATCACCAAAGGATTTTCATTCAGGGATACACTGGGTGCCTATTTGTCAAATTTATAACAGTAATTTTACGAGAAGTTATTGCTTAAAAACAAAAAACAAATCATAGCCAAAATTTAAAACTATCTTTGCGGCCTTAATCGGTTTTAGGATACGTTTATATTATGGAGACAGGAAAAACAGACAATATTAAGGCAATTACTTCTCAAGAAATTGAGAAATGCATTGCCATTTTGTCACAATTGGTTACAAATACCGATGAGATTTTTGATATTGCAAAAGAACAAAGAACGGAACTGATAAAAGTTGCCGGAATGTTTTCCAGACCTGATCGGGATGAATTTTCACGAAGAAAAAAGGACGGTAAAAAAGTGGCGAAACGCAAACTGGCTGCCAAGGAAAAAAATGCCCGAAAAGAAACCGGCATCAGAAATGCCCGCGAAGCTTCGGTTTTTGTTGCGCCAAAGTTGCTTCCAATGGCTCATTTGGAAAGCAAAACACCACTGGAATTTGAATCGCATAAAAACTGTTATGTGTGCAAAACGCCTTTTATCAAAGTGCACCATTTTTACGACAGTATGTGTCCGGATTGCGGGGATTTTAATTACGCAAAACGTTTTCAAACAGCAAATGTAAGCGGACAAATAGCTGTTATCACTGGTTCTCGTTTGAAAATAGGTTATCATATTACGTTGATGTTGTTGCGTGGTGGCGCAACTGTTGTTGCAACTACGCGTTTTCCGGTAGATTCTGCGTTGCGATTTTCACAAGAAGCCGATTTTGCAGCGTGGGGGCACCGATTAAAAATTCACGGACTCGATTTAAGGCATATTCCGAGCGTGGAGATTTTCTGCAATTTTGTGGAGCAAAAATATGGCCGACTGGATATTTTAATCAACAATGCGGCACAAACCGTGAGACGTCCTTCCGGATTTTATCAGCATTTGATGAAAAATGAGGAAAGTCCGATTGCTTCTTTACCAAAAAACACACAAGATCTATTGTTTGACCATTGGGGTTGTTTACAGGAATTATCTGCATTAACAGCCGGAGCTTCCTCCAACCAAAATATGCCGGTCACCTGGCACGGACCAGAACCGGGAATTGGATTAAGAGCTTCAGCAAAATTGTCACAAATTCCGTATAGTTTTGATAAAGAACTTGTTACGACCGAGGTTTTTCCGGAAGGAAAACTGGATGCCGATTTGCAGCAGGTTGATTTAAGAAAAACAAACAGCTGGCGTTTAAAGCTTGGCGAAATTGAAACCACCGAAATGATAGAGGTACAGCTTGTGAATTCTGTAGCGCCATTTGTGTTGTGTAACCGCCTTTCTGAAGTGATGAAAAAAGACCAAACAGGACAAAAACACATCATCAATGTTTCTGCAATGGAAGGAAAATTTTATCCGTCGTTCAAAGAAGATAGGCATCCGCATACCAACATGGCCAAGGCAGCTTTGAATATGTTAACACACACATCTTCAGGTACTTTGGCAAAAGACGGCATTTTTATGAACGCCGTTGATACCGGATGGGTGACCGATGAAGATCCTGCCGAACTGGCAAAAATGAAAGAGGAATTGCACGATTTTCAGCCACCGCTTGACATTGTTGATGGTGCCGCACGCGTGATGGATCCGTTGTTTGACGGTATCAATACCGGAAAACATTGGTGCGGAAAATTCTTAAAAGATTACCGGCCAATAAGTTGGTAAGGCTATTTTAATTTTTCCTTAAAAAAATCGATGGTTCGTTGCCAGGCAAGTGTTGCTGCCAGTTCATCATAACGCGGTGTTGAATCATTGTGAAAACCGTGGTTAACGCCTGGGTAAAAATGCACTTCGTATTTTTTATGATTCGCTTTTAAAGCAACTTCGTAAGCCGGCCAACCTTCATTAACCCTGGTATCCAACTCGGCGTAATGTATCAATAACGGAGCATTTATATTCGGTACATCTTCCGCAGCTGGCTGTCCGCCATAAAAAGGAACAGCAGCAGGCAAATCGGGAATTTTTACGGCCATCATATTTGAAATCCACCCGCCAAAACAAAATCCGACCACACCAACTTTTCCGTTACATTCAGGATGAACCTTTAAATAATCATAAGCTGCAATAAAATCTTCCAGCATTTCATTGCTGGTTCGTTGTTTTTGTAAATTTCTGCCGTCATCATCATTTCCGGGATAACCGCCCAAAGGAGAAAGCGCATCTGGCGCCAAAGAAATAAATCCGGCCAACCCGGCTCTTCGCCCCACATCTTCAATATACGGATTCAATCCGCGATTTTCATGCACCACGATAATCCCCGGCAATTTGGATTTATTTTCTGCAGGTCGCGAAAGCAATCCTTTAATTTCTCCGCCGCCTTTTGGTGAATTGTAGGTGATAAATTCTGATTTCAGTCTTTGGTCATCGAATGCCACTTGCAGCGCCTTATAATTTGGGCCCATAAAACTAAGCAATGACGGCACTGTGAGTCCTCCAATTGCATATAAAGACAATTTCTTCATGAATTGTCTTCTTTCAATTTTATTGTGCGCGTAGTCATCGTACAAATCGAAAACTTCCTGCTTGATATCTTCTTTGGTTATTTTTTTCATAAGTATATTTTTTAGTTTCAAAATGAACAAATTCAACAGGTTAAGTTTACAAAGAAAAACCTGTATTTGTCAAATATAAATAAATTGGCTTAAAAAAATAATATTTCTATCTAAAAAACCTATGTAGTTTTCTTCCGAAGAAACCAGTTTCGTTTTTTATTAGCGGGCGGGTTGCCTCCCAACAATAAAGACAATGTTTTTAGACTTTCTGTTCGATCGGCAATTAATTTGATGATGCTGATAAACGGAATAAATAAAATCATACCTGCAGCTCCCCATAAAATTCCGCCTGCAATAATTACAATAATGATTACGAGCGGATTTATTTTCAACCGATTGCCGACTGCCAAAGGGAAAATAACATTTCCTTCAAGCAATTGAACGAATGAAAAAATTAATATCACGCCAATAGGATACCATATTGAATCAAAAGTTACCCAAGAAACCGCAATGGGTAATAGTGAGGAAATAATGATTCCGGCGTAAGGAATAAATGTTAAAATTGAAGCAATAAATCCGAACATAAAAGGGTGCGGAATGCCAAGAATAGCCAGTCCAACACTATTCAAAATTCCCACAATTAAATACACCAGCAACATTCCTTTAACAAAATTATAATAAGAATTAATGGTTTCAATAAGAATTTCGTGGATGGATGCTTTTTTATCAGAAGGAAATAGTTTGTACAACACATTTGTAAGCATTTCTCTATAATAAAGGATCAATGTTGAAAAAACAGGGATGATAATCAGGAAAAAAGCCGACATAGATAATGAATAAACCATATTCATCAGAATTCCAAAAATTTGCGTTCCCGATCCGCTCACTAAATTTTTAGGCAACTGTAAAAAATCCTCTGTTTTAATGCCATATCGCTCTTCGAGAATGTCACAAAATTGCAAAAAGGAATCTAAAAATTTAACTTTAAATGTTGGCCATTCCTGTAAAAATGCAGCAATTTGGATGAAAAACAAGTAAATAACAGCTCCTGATAAAATAAATATGGTAGAAATGGCCAGTAAAATACTTACCATTTTATTGATGCCTTTATTTTCGAGCCACTTGCATATCGGATATAGAATAAAGCTGACAAGCATTGAAAAGCTAAGCGGAATAAAAAGCGTTTTTCCGAAGTAGAGCACCAATGAAATCAATACGGTATATTGAAGAATTTTCAACACTGAAAATTTTCCATTTGAAGGAAGGGGAACAAGCGTTTTAACAATTTGTGCCATAGTCAGATAAATTTTCGATGGTTCTAAATGGCGTTCCGTAATTTTATTCTTTTGCCAAAATTTACTAAAAAATAAAAATGTAAAAGGTTCAATACTAATGTTTCAGATTGAGATTTCTTAAATTTCAGCAACCCTAATTTAGTGATTTTTCAGTTAATTATTAATGATTTATTTTAAAATTTCAATAAAAACTTCCATATGCATCAATTCTTTTTAAAAGAAAGGGTTAAAGTTGGGAATGGTGATTGAATATAATAAATTTGCCAATCAATAATATTCTCAAATTCAGGAGACTTTATTATCCCATTTTGATAAAAGACAACAAATAAATTAAATCATGGAAAACAAACAAGCATTATTGCAACCTTATCATAAAAACGGACTGGATTTAAAAAACAGGATTGTGATGGCTCCAATGACCAGGAGCAGAGCCGATAATCCGGAATTTAAACCAACCGAATCTTTGCACGTTCCCTATTATGAGCAACGGGCATCGGCAGGATTGATTATTACTGAAGGTGCACAGGTTTCTGAAATGGCTGTGGGTTATGTAAATACGCCCGGAATTTATACCAAAGCACAGTTGGAAGGCTGGAAAAAAGTCACAGAAAGTGTGCATAAAGAAGGAGGGAAGATCTTTATCCAATTGTGGCATGTGGGCAGGGTTTCGCATCCCGATTTTCATGGTGGCGAATTGCCTTTGGCGCCGTCGGCCGTCAATCCGAACAGCAAATCGTTTACGCCACAAGGATTTAAAGATACCGTAACGCCAAAAGAAATGACTTTGGAGGATATTAAAACAACCATCAACGATTTTAGGCAAGCTGCAAAAAATGCCGTTGAAGCAGGTTTTGATGGTGTGGAAATCCATTCATCTAATGGTTATTTGTTCCATCAGTTTTTTAATAAGTGTTCAAATTTGAGAACCGACAATTATGGCGGAAGTATGGAAAAAAGGACGAGATTCTTTTTTGAAGTGCTGGAAGCGGTGAAAAAAGAAATTCCCGAACAAAAAATTGGGGTAAGATTCAATCCGTCTATGCATAAATTGCACGGAATTACGGTGGACGAAGAAACCATTCCAACTTTTGAATACATCATTAAAAAACTAAACGATTATCAACTGGCGTATGTTCATTTGTCTGAACCGTTTACCGATGTTTCTGATGTTCCTTTTGCGGTGAAAGAAATCGCGAAACATTTTAGGCCATTGTATCACGGAACTTTAATGATTAACGGCGGATTTACTCAAAAAACCGGTAATGCGGTGATTGAACGCGGTGAAGCCGATTTGGTGGCTTTTGGAAAACCTTTTATTTCAAATCCCGATTTGGTGGAGCGTTTTGAAAATAATTTGCCTTTAACCGAATGGGACCAAAATACATTTTACACGCCTGGAGAAAAAGGCTATTTGGATTATGAATCGATTAAATTATCATAACAACACAAAAATCATGTAAAATAGCGCCTTTGGGGCGCTATTTTTATGTTTCTTAATCAGCCTTTTACAGCAGTTTTGCAATATTAGGTAAAGGTTGTTACAACCTTAAGTGATTAACTTCTTCTTCATGTTTGTTAAAAACTTCGGTAATCAAAACGTGTTTGTCAGAAAAAGCTTTGTTTAGGGTGTCCAGAAATTTTTCAAGTTCTTTATCTGGGTAATTAAATAAATCTACCTGAAGATGGCCAATTTTTACGACCAAACTTTCTGTGGTATTTTTAATGTCTTCTAATTTTCTTAAGATTTCTTCTTTGATTTCTATATTTCCTTTTTCCATGATATATGTTTTTTGGTTATTTATTTTTTCAATACATTATTGCTGAACTACTTAAAATAATTTAAAGTTACAAAAAATATTATTGAAAAAAAATGATTATTACGTGCAAATATGCACTGAAAACGAGCAAATTTGCTTACATAATTCTTAATCATATTTGCATAATTCACACATTGGAGGTAAAAAATATTTCATGGCTGTTATTTTGAAATAAATAAATTTAATACGCTAAATAAAAAATAGCGCCACCTGGCGCTATTTTATTTTCTAAATATTTATGATTGGAATTCTAATTATTGCAATTATAAAAATTGCTTAGTTCTTTACTTTGGAAGGATAACTTTTAGGATCCAAAGCAGTAGGGGACCAGCTATTAAAAAATTCCGAAACTTCTTTGGTAGAATAGCCTTTATTTTCCTCTAAATAAACGCTGTTTTGGGTGTGTAACCTGTTTCCATTGCCATCCAATACCACAAATACCGGAAAACCAAATCGTTGCGGATAACCCAAGTTGGCCAAGATGTCTTCATTCCAGTTTTCTTTGGAATAATTAAGATGGTAAGTAATATATTTCTCCTTTAAAACATTTTGTAAAGTATCATTTTCAGTGGTTGTTTTATTGAATTTAACACACCAGCTGCACCAGTTTCCGCCAATTTGCAACAGCACATGTTTTCCTTCAGCATTTGCTTTTGCAACAACATTTTGAAGATCGGTTTTAGCATCAGCTTGGGGATTGTACAATTTGACTTCGGATGTTTGGGCATTTAAATCAATCATCAAAAGCAGGATTATGATCAATAATATGGGTTTTTTCATGGGATAAAATTTTAGAGTGCAAAAATAGTGTAAATTTTTTTAAGCAAAAAAGTTGCATAAAAACGGTTTGGCAATTAATTTACTTTAATCCAAGGTTTCCCCAATTTTAAAAGTTGTTTACCGGCAACATCATTTATAATGATGGTGGCCATCATATACCAAGCCACCAAAGCGCACATGATTAATACTATGGCAGCAACCACAGTAAGCTGCGGAAATCCAAAATGAGCGAGGTCCAATAAGATAAAACCAAGTAATAAAGTACTGAAAGCAAGCGCCATTGCAGTATGTATAAAGAGCGAACCGACCCAAAATATAAAGGTAATCAATGTCCAGGCTACTAAATAAAAGCCTACATCAGTTCCTGATGATGTGTATATTTCAAAATGGTTTAACATCCAAATAACACCCAATCCAATCCAAAAAGAACCATAACTTGAAAAAACAGCAAAACCGAAATTATTGCCCGTTTTTTGCTCCATAAATCCGGCAATCAATTGGGCCAAACCTCCAAAAATAAATCCCATGGATACCACAGGGCCCAATCCGCATAATCCTAAATTATGGAATTGCAATAATAATGTTGTTAATCCGAATCCCGCCAATCCAACAACTGCCGGATTTCCTAATTTTATTGTGCTCATACTTTTTAAATTTTCATAAGTTATTTAAGGCCGCTAAGATGTAAGTAAATTTTTCATTTAATAATGATTTAAATCATCATAAATCACTAAAATTGGTTATGCTAGAGAAAGTAATTGTGAGCTATTCACGGAACTCCTTTTTTGCAACCATTATTTGATAAATACTTACACTATTTATCAAAATAACCCTAAAAATATAGGTAAAAATTTGATAAAAAGCGATGAAAAACAGCTAATTTAGCATCAATAAAAAATATATAAAATGAAATTAAAAAATAAAAAAGCAATTATCACTGGCGGGGGCAAAGGATTGGGAAAAGCGACTGCGATTGCATTTGCAAAAAAAGGAATTGATGTTGGCATAACTGGCAGAAATGAAAAAATATTAAAAGAAACTGTTGCCGAACTAAAAGCTTTAGGCGTAAATGCCACTTATGAAATATTTGATGTTGGAAACTACGAAGAAGTTAAACAAGGAATTAAAAATATAATTGCAACACTAGGCGCTGTAGATATTTTAGTGAACAATGCAGGAATTGCCGAATTTGGATCATTACACGAGATGGAAATAAGTAAATGGACTGACATTATTCAAACCAATGTAATGGGCATGTATTACGTTACCAAAGAAGTTCTTCCATATTTAATAGCAAAAAACGAAGGGGATATCATAAATATTTCATCAACTGCCGGTTTAAACGGGAATGCAAATACTTCTGCATATTCCGCCTCAAAATTTGCCGTTATTGGGATGTCAGAATCATTAATGAAAGAGGTGCGAAAAAATAATATAAGAGTTTGCGTATTAACTCCAAGTACCATTGCAACTGATATGGCCATAGAATTAGGAATTACAGACGGAAATGTTGAAAAAGTTT
>JAUSOJ010000118.1 GCA_030656195.1 Lutibacter sp. | reverse complement strand
GCAGGGCCAAAAGGTTTTTCTTCAGAAATATCTCTGCTGTCATTCATATGATTTTTTAGTGAAATGATTCGATCTTCATGGGGTTCAGAATTAAAATCACCCATAAATATTACATCGTAATTTTTAGTGTTTACTTCCGCTATTTTTGAAAGAATCAATTCAATGCCTTTAGTTTTGGCTTTTTCACCCTTATGGTCTAAATGCGTGTTGAAAACCCAAATATTTTTTCTGGTTTTTTTATCTTTAAGCAGGGCATAAGTGCACACCCGGTTGTAAGCTGCATCCCAACCTTTAGAAATTTTATTCGGTGTTTCAGAAAGCCAAAAAGTATTGGATTCTTTCAGTATAAATCGGTCTTTTTTGTAATAAATATTAGAAGATTCTCCTTTTCCTTTTCCTTCTCGTCCAATACCAACCTGATCGTATTTAGAGAGCATTGTTGAAATATCGATGACCTGTTTTGGCTTTGCTTCCTGGATTCCAAAAATATCAGGTTCGTAAAATTGAATTTGTGAGGTAAGGAATTCTTTCCTGATTGGCCAGGCATTTTTGCCGTCAACCGCAACATCCAATCGAATGTTGTAGGTCATAACTTCCAAAGTCTGCGCATTTGAATGAATACCCAAAAGCAAAAAAATTAATAAAATATTTATACTTTTCATCTAATTTATTGTGAATGCTTCCTTTAAAATAAAAAAAAGAAGTAACCAAGAACTAAAAAAATTATTATTGGTAAACCCTTATATAATCAATTTCCATACTTGATTCTGTAAAAGCAGGGTCAATGCCTCCGCCAAAAGTTCCGCCCATCGCCACATTAAAAATCAAGAATTGTTTGGCATCAAAAGGCCAGGTACTGCTATTTTTGGTGGCAGGATTGTATGTGTAATGAACCACGCCATCAACAGAAAAAACCATACTTTGACTTGTCCATTCGACTGCATAAACGTGAAATGCCGTTGATACATCGGCCAAAGTTTGTGATCCGGTATTTGAAGTGTTGCCATAACTGGAAGGCGTATGCATAGCGCTTGAGACAATTCCTTGTCTGTTTCCTGCATGTTCCATGATATCAACTTCTCCACAAGCCGGCCAACCTACAGTTGTAATATTTGAGCCCAACATCCATATTGCAGGCCAGGTTCCTCCACCTTGTGGAAGTTTTGCTCTAACTTCAACTTTGCCATATTTAAAATCAAATTTACCTTGAGTTTTCATACGTGTAGAAGTGTAGGCAGCACCTTGGTAACTTTCTTTTTTTGCCGTAATTTTTAAGATGCCATTGGCAATCACAACATTGTCTGTTCTGTTGGTATAATATTGTGATTCATTATTTCCCCATCCGCCTGCACCTAAATCATAGGTCCATTTATTGGCATTAGGACTGCCTGGAGTATCAAATTCATCAGAAAAAATTAAGCCAGTATTCACTTTTATGGTAATGGTAATGTTTTTTGAAATATACTTATCGGCCTTATAAGCCGAAACAAATACGTTATAATTTGTTATTCCGCCTCCTGTATAAGTGTAAGAAATAGAATTGGATGAAGTTTCTGCGGTGTCTCCATTACCAAAATTAATTTTATAAGAAGAGGCATTGTCGGCCGAAAAGTTAAAAATAACTTTGCCGCTGCCGTCTCCATTTGGATTGTTGGTGTTTGCGCCAACAAGATTTGCAGTGATCGTAAGGTTAGAAGGGGTACTTGTGTCAATTGGGTCGCTATCATCGCTTCCGCCACCACAAGAAAAAATGAGAATTGAAAATAATAAAAAGGGAAGAGTAAACTTATATAATTTAAAAGAGATAAGCATAAAAAATATTTTTTTAATAGAGAATATAAAAATGAAGGGGTGAATTACCCCTTCATTTTAAAAAATTAATTATTAGTCAACTGCAATTAATATTGCAAACCAACCATTGCCGTCAGCTCCAACAGTTCTAATGCTCATTTCATTTGCAGATCTTGCCAAAATTGC
>JAUSOJ010000225.1 GCA_030656195.1 Lutibacter sp. | reverse complement strand
TCAAAGAAAACTATTATTCAAAAATAGCTATTCAATCATAATTTTTTCAATAAAAGCAATTGAATCACAATTTTTAACCGTTAAAGTGATATTTTTCAAATCTCTTCGCCCTTTAATATTGTATTGAATGCAAGTATCCGTTTTAATTTTGTTCCAAATATCGGCATTGCCTTTTTTCAAAATTTTCGAAATTTGAGCGGTATCAACTTGTTTTGAAAGGATAGCCGTTTTAACATCTTCAGAAAAAATGTGCTTTTTTATGCTGATATTTTTTAAAACACGGGCATTCGGACCATAATCGAAAGTGGCTTCTTTTTTATCAAAAACAAAAAATACGGCAATAATTCCGAGTGTTAGACCTACTAAGAAATAGGGCAAGCGTTGTTTAAAAGTCATATTATAAAAACAATAAATTGATATCTCTAAAAGGCAAGTTAAACCAATCTGCCACAGTCTTGTTGGTTAAAATTCCGTGGTAAAAATACATCCCTTTTTGTAAACTTTTGTCAAATCGGGCAGCATTTTCAAATCCGCCGTCTTCCGCAATATTCATTAAATACGGCGTAAAATTATTGCTTATTGAAACTGAGGCAGTTCTGGAATATCTGGAAGGAATATTGGGAACACAATAGTGAATAACGCCATGTTTTTGAAAGGTTGGTTTTTTGTGGGTTGTTAATTCAGAGGTTTCAAAGTTTCCGCCGCAATCAATGCTGACATCAATAATTACAGCACCATTTTTCATGCGCATCACCATTTCTTCTGTAACTAAAACAGGAGAACGAGATTTACCTCTTACAGCTCCAATCGCCACATCACAGCGCATTAGTGCTTTTTGCAATGTTTTTGGCTGTATGGTTGACGTGTAAATAGGGTGGCCTAAACGGTGTTGTAAACTTCGCAGTTTGGTGATGGAATTGTCAAATACTTTTACGCTGGCTCCCAAACCCATTGCCGAACGAGCCGCAAATTCACTTACGGTGCCAGCACCTAAAATCACCACTTCCGTTGGCGGAACGCCGCCAATATTTCCCAACAGCAATCCGTGTCCCTCGTTGTTATTGCTGCTCATTATTTCACCGGCGATTAAGATAGAAGCAGTTCCTGCAATTTCACTTAATGATTTTACAATAGAAAATATGCCCTGATCATCTCTTATAAAGTCGAATGCAATGGCAGTAATGCGTTTGCTGGCCAGGGCTTCAAAATATTTTTTGGTTTGTGTTTTAAGTTGCAATGCTGAAAAAAGGATGCTTTGCGGATTGATTAGTTTAATTTCATCTAAAGAAGCTGGTTCAACTTTTAAAATCATGTGACAGCCAAAAGCTTCTTTTGCATCATAAGCTATTTTCGCTCCCGCTTCAGAATATTCCTTGTCCGAAAAGTTAGATCCTTCACCAGCGCCCGTTTCAATCACAAATTTATGGCCTTGTGCGGTTAATGCCGCCACTGCATCGGGTGTTAAACAAACTCTTTTTTCATGAAAATGGGTTTCTTTTGGAATACCGATAACCAGTTCGCCTTTCCTTTTTGTAATCTCTAAAGTTTCCGCTTGCGGAATTAACTCGGCCGTACTAAACGGCGAAGAAATTTTTTTACCCATTATTTCTAAGTTCTATAGTTCGTAATTGATCACTGTTTGCAGTTATTGTAATAGTTACCGAGTTTAAAGGTAGTAAATTTTCCACTTTATTGGGCCATTCTATCAAACACCAGCAATCGCTGTAAAAATATTCTTCAACGCCAATATCAAGAGCTTCATATTCATTGTTAATTCTGTAAAAATCAAAATGATAAATTTTATCGCCATTTACTGCATGATATTCATTAACCAAAGAAAAAGTAGGAGAGCTTACGCAATCATTACTGCCTAATTGCTTTACAATTTCCTTAATCAACGTGGTTTTTCCCACGCCCATTTCACCATAAAAAAGCAACACTTTGTTTTTTGCCGATTTTATGACTTCTTTTGCAATTGCAGGCAATTCTTCTAATGTGTAATTTTTAGTCATTCACAATGATGTTTATTTGTTCAATTAGTTTGTTTTAAATCTTATAATCTTTTGAACGGACAGGTCAAAACCTGTCCCTACTTATCCTATTTCTACATTAATTCCCCCTTCGGAGGCTAGGGGGCTTTCGGTACAAATATAGCACAAGGAATGATCATTTCCTGCAAAGAAATTCCGCCATGTTGATAGGTGTTTTTAAAATAATTCACAAAATGGTTGTAATTATTGGGATAAGCAAAAAACAAGTCTTCTTTGGCAAAAATAAATGCGCTGTTTATAGAGATTGAAGGCAATAAAATTTCCTTTGGATCTTTAACGGCGTAAACATCTTTATCTTCATACGACAAGCTTCTTCCTGTTTTATAGCGCAAATTTGAACTGATGTTTTTATCGCCAATCACTTTTGACGGAACTTTTGAATTGATGGTGCCGTGATCTGTGGTGACAATCAATTTTAATCCTAAATTTT
>JAUSOJ010000222.1 GCA_030656195.1 Lutibacter sp. | reverse complement strand
TTCGAGATGTCATCATAAGCATTTTTTGGATTGTTGAAGTCCGCAATTTCAGCAGTTTGTTTTACAAAATAAGTTTGCAGGAATTGTCGGTGAATGTTTACTTTCCCCAATAAATCGGCTTTGAAAATTCCATTTGCCAAGTCACCCATTACTTCTGCTGCAGAATACGTATTGCCATAAAGGCCTGAATTGGAAATTCTTTGCAAAGTAGTTGGGTGCAGCATATGCGAAAGCGGTTCGGTTTGCAGGGCTAAATAAATAGTGCTCAATTTTGGATCTTCTGTTGACGAGAAGAATCCGAATCCGCGTCTTTGCATTTGCAAATAAGGATATAATGCAATGTCTGCATCAAAAGCATTTGGCGCAAACGCATATTTATTTAAGATGGAAATGGCTCTTTTTTGTTCTGCTTTTGAAACTGGCGTAAATGGTTTTTCAGCAGTGTTTTGTCCAACATAGCTTCTGTCAACATATACACCGCCAACGTAACGGCTTACTACAGCCATCATATCTCTTCTTTGTCCGTTTAACATGCCAAATCTGGAACGTAATTCTGCATAATTCTCTCCGTTTTTGCTGTATTTGGATTTAAGCTTGCCCATCACATTGTTCACCAGCATAAACCTTCCTTCGGCGTGGGTTATGGCATCACTGCTTAAATCATTGATCATCACACGTGGGTCAATTGCTTTTCCTGGAGAACGCATATCATCTGCATCATTCCCAAAAGCAAGGTTTGGTTCTGTGCTGCGGCTAAGAATTTTGTTCAATTCAGCTTCTTCAAGGTTCTCGTCAAATTCTCTGTAGCCATATTCTATAGCCCAAAGATCGTAAGGTCCTGGTTTTGTGGTGTAATAATTTCCTTGTTTTGATCGGTCTGATGAAAGATTGATTGCCGGATAATCCATCACGGATCCAATCAACCCAATATTTTCAGTAATTGCCGTGTTGTGAAGTTCAGAGGGCTTCAACATTTGGCTCGATTTCATATTGTGATTTAAGCCAAGTGTATGTCCCATTTCATGCAGCAATAAATAATACAAAAACTCTTTGTGAATTTTTAAAATGGTCTTCGGGTCATCGTCACTGGCATCGGCTAAGGTTGCTCCCATCAAAAACTGGCCTTTTAGTTCGCTTGCCAACGAGCAAAGATGGCCACTTTGGTGGAAATAATTATCGATATTTGATTCCTTTTCGAAGCTATTTGCTGAAAATAAGTCGTCAAATATTGGTGACCTGCTTCCTGAAGCCCATTCTACCGTAATATCAGATCCTAAAATTTGCCCAGTTCGAGGATTCGCAAAACTTGGGCCAATAGCGCCGTATCTCGGAGTAGAAGAGGCAACCCAACGGATCACATTATATCGCACATCGCCTGCATCCCAATCAACAGTGTCTGGTTGCATTTTCATCACCACGGCATTTATGAAACCTGCCTTTTCAAAAGCTTGGTTCCAACGGTTTCCGGCATCCAGAATCACTTCACGATATTCAACAGGCGTTGTGTTTTCTACCCAAAAAGTAATGGGTTCCACAGGTTCACTTAGCGCTGCCGAAGGGTCTTTTTTAGTTAAATACCATCGATGTATAATGTCTTTGTAAGGTGATGGTTTGATGCTTGTTTGGTCATTGATTTGTTCGCCAAAATAGCCAATGCGCGGATCATCTCTTCTTGCTCGGAAATTATTTTCGGGCATTTGCAAAAAGGTATGCTGAATGCGAACCCGAACATAACGTGCATCGGTGATGTCAGCGCCGCCGCCATTCAATGGTGCAGGATTGTCATAGGCAAGGTCTACCGTAACGTCTGTGTTATTTGGAAAAGATCGAACACTGAAATATTTTGATTTTGCTGCATTGAAATTTCCGAGAACGAATGCTGCTCCGGGAGTTGCGCCCGGACGTGGGGTTGGCTTCACAGGATCTAATTTTTCGCTTAAGAAAAGTCCGTCTGCGGCAATTAAAAAACCGGTACTGTCTTGTGCCACTATTTTCTCAGACAGAAAAATGGCTTCTGAGATGTCCGTTCCGGCAGTTTTACTGATGGCATTGTCCTTGTCGTAATAAAAAGCAGTGTTTACCAATCCAAATTCAATTTTGTCGTTGGCTTTCTTTATATCGAAAACATTGGTATTGCGATGCATGCTCTGATTTAAATTCAAGCCAGTTGGACCATTCATCGAATAACTTTGATAAATAAATTCCTTATTCATCTGGTCTTTCTTAATGTATAGTTGTATACTTCCTGTAACGGTGTCCTGATACACCGTAAACAATCCTTCAATTTTTTTGCTGCCTTTAATTTTATCTTTGATAGAGATTTTGGCTGTTTTTTTTACCTTAGCGGAGTCTAATTTTGCCGCTGCAGCTTCTTTTTTATTTTCCTTTTTGCGCGGTGGTTTATTTTGTGCAAAAGAAGAACCTGCAAAAAACAAAACTGCAAAAGAAAAAAGGAATGCGAATCTTAAGTTATTCATAGTATTTAGGTTTAATGTAGATAGATAAAAATAATTTGGTTAAAAATGTTCACGAATATAGAATAAGTTTTTGAAATGGAGTAGTTTAAAATAAAAATTAGCGTCCTTATAAAAAGTATATTAAATAAAATGTTCTCGTTTTTTCAGTCTTACTCTTTTTTATAAAATTTATTTTTCAATTGCTGCTGATTTTTGTGGAGATGCCAAGAATAGTTGGCAGATAGTTCACCCGAAAATAGGAAATTATGCTTATTTTTGCTATTCAAATTAATCACTACATAAAATGAAGGCATATATTTTTCCGGGCCAAGGTGCCCAATATACAGGAATGGGATTGGATTTATACAACACCTCTCCAATGGCAAAAGACCTTTTTGAACAGGCCAACGAAATTTTGGGATTTCGCATTACCGACATCATGTTTGAAGGAACTGCCGAAGAATTGCAACAAACGAAAGTTACCCAACCCGCCATATTTTTGCACTCCGTAATTTTGGCAAAAACCTTGGGAACAAACTTTAAACCTAAAATGGTGGCCGGTCATTCTTTGGGTGAATTTTCGGCTTTGGTGGCCAATGGGGTTTTGTCTTTTGAGGACGGACTTAAATTGGTTTCAAAAAGGGCTTTGGCGATGCAAAAAGCCTGTGAAATGCAAGTTTCAACCATGGCAGCCGTGTTGGGACTGGAAGATGCCGTTGTTGAAGAAGTGTGCGAAAGTATTGATGGTATTGTGGTTGCGGCAAATTACAACTGTCCGGGTCAATTGGTGATCTCGGGAGAAATTGAAGCCATCGATAAAGCCTGTGCTGCAATGATTGAAAAAGGGGCAAAGCGTGCCATAAAGCTCCCTGTTGGCGGCGCATTTCATTCTCCTTTAATGGAGCCTGCACGTGAAGAATTGGCAGAAGCCATTGAAAACACCATATTTCACAAACCCACTTGTCCGGTTTACCAAAATGTGGTTGCCGAAGCAGTAAAAGATTCCGTAGAAATTAAAGAAAATTTAATCTTGCAGTTAACCGCTCCGGTTCGCTGGACACAAACCATCCAAAAAATGATTGCCGACGGCGCCACAGAATTTATTGAAGTGGGTCCGGGAAAAGTGTTACAGGGCTTGGTTAAAAAAATTGACAGAACTGCAACTGCCGGCAGCGCGGAATAAAAACTGCCCTCTAGTCCGCCTGCGCGCTGGAATTTAAAGGTTGAAAAAAAAATAAATCTCGTTTTGAAATAGTTCAAAACGAGATTTATAATAACCAAAACTTTTAACTTTTTACTTTTAACTTTTATCTTTTAACTTTTAAATTTTAACTTTTAACTTTTAAATTTTAACTTTTAACTTTTAACTTTTAACTTTTAACTTTTAACTTTTAACT
>JAUSOJ010000077.1 GCA_030656195.1 Lutibacter sp. | reverse complement strand
AAAAAAATTAAATTATTCACAAACGCCGATTATTAAATTGATTTTAAATAATTTTACTTTTTTAAAACCAAAAGCGTTGAGTAATTTTATTGATGTTATTTTACCCATTCCTTTACAAAAGTTATTTACCTATAAAATAACCGAAGCAGAAGTCTCTTTTTTGAAAAAAGGGATGCGTGTTGCTGTGGAATTTGGAAAATCTAAAATATATACTGCTTTGGTTTATAAAATTCACCAAACACCGCCAATTGGTTATGAAGCAAAGGATATTTATCAAATTTTAGATGAAATTCCTGTCGTAAACACCCTGCAAATTACCCATTGGGAATGGATTTCCGGTTATTATATGTGCTCTTTGGGCGAAGTTTACAGGGCTGCATTGCCTTCGGCTTTTTTGTTGGAAAGTGAAACAGAAGTGCAGTTGGTTAGGGATTTTGTACAAGAAGATGCACTTTCAAACGAAGAGTTTTTAGTTTTTGAAGCGCTGCAGCACCAGTCTCAACTTTCTATTCAGCAAATAGTTGATATTCTTGGGAAGAAAACGGTGTTTCCCGTTATTAAGTCGTTAATCGATAAAAACGCGATTGTAGTTAAAGAGCAAATTTACGAGCAATACAAACCAAAATTAGAAAAATACATTCGGTTAACAGAAACTTGGAATTCAGATGAAAAACTCGCCGAATTGCTCGATACCTTAAGCAGGGCAAAAAAGCAGCGTGAACTCATTTTAACCTATTTTCAATTACAGACTACAAAAAAGCCAATAAAACAAAGCCAGCTTCAGGAAGATTCAAGCGGCTCTTCAGCAGTGTTAAAATCGATGGTAGATAAAGGTATTTTTGAAGTCTATTTTATTCAGCAAGACCGCATTAATTTCGAAGGAAAATCGGGTAAGATAAAAGAACTTACCACACATCAGGAAGAAGCATTTTTAGCCATTGAAGCGCATTTCAAAACAAAACAAACGGTACTTTTAAAAGGAATCACAAGCAGCGGTAAAACAGAGATTTACGTTAAATTAATTAAACAACTTATTGAAGATGGGAAACAAGTGCTTTATTTGCTTCCTGAAATTGCGCTTACCACCCAATTAATCGACAGACTGCAACTTTATTTCGGAGAATATTTGTCGGTTTTTCATTCAAAATATTCGATGAATGAAAGGGTAGAAGTGTGGAACAATGTGTTGGAAAACAAACCAAAGGCGCAGTTAATTTTAGGTGCCCGTTCTTCCATGTTTTTACCATTTTCAAATTTGGGGCTCATTATTGTTGATGAAGAACACGAGCCATCATTTAAACAATATGATCCTGCTCCAAGATACCATGCACGAGATGCTGCCATCGTTTTAGCGAACCAACACAAAGCCAAAGTCATTTTGGGTTCAGCAACACCAAGCATAGAAACCTA
>JAUSOJ010000221.1 GCA_030656195.1 Lutibacter sp. | reverse complement strand
TAACGTTCAGTTTTTCAGCAATTTAGATAAAGATATTTACGATTTTGATGGAGGGGCATTTTCCGATTCTAATATCAACAACGGTGAAAACGAGCAGCTTCGATTTGGTTTTTCATCAAACTTTAATTATGAGAAAGGGATTTTTTCCGCAAGTGCGTCTTATAACAAAAATGACAGAATGTTAGATATTTTCAATGGCTGGTCAAATGCTACCGACCATTTTGAATACACGGGAAAAACCTATGTGGCAGATGTTATCAATAATTATAAATTTTCTGATAAATTTCAGTTGATTACTGGGATAAATTACCAAAAACAAAGCAACCAAACCAACAGTCCATATGGAAATATAGATGAAGGACTTGCAAATTATAACATCATTGATCCTTATTTTACAGTAGTTTACAATTCGCTGTCTGCCTTCAATATTAATGCTGGGGCGCGACTAAATAACCACAGTGAATATGGAAATCATTGGGTTTATAATGTGAATCCTTCTTATAATTTTTCACAGCAATTTAGACTTATTTCCTCTTTAAGCACGGCATTTATTGCGCCAAGCACGTATCAGTTGTTTTCTGAATATGGAAATTTGGCTTTAAAGCCCGAAGAAGATAAAAGTGTAGAATTCGGATTTATCTATTCTTTAAAAAATAAGGTTGAAGTTAATTCTGTTTTCTTTTACAGGGAAGAAGAAAATGCCATTATTTTACCAGATTGGGTGACTTACTCAAATTCCGAGGAAAAATTATATGCACGCGGTGTTGAGACTGAAATAAAATATGAAATTTTTAAAGATGCCACAGTTAAACTTGGCCATGCATATATTTATAAAAACACGGATACCGACTACATTCCAAAACATAAAATAACTGCTTTAATTGAAACCAACAGCTTAAAAAATACCTATTTGTCGCTGCGTTTTAAAAATATTTCAAAAAGAACTTATTTTGACCAATGGGGAACCGGAGACAATATCAATTTAAAAGCCTATAGTTTGGTCGATTTATTTGCGAGCCACAATTTGATAAAAGATCGTTTTATAGTATTCATAAGTGCAAATAATATTTTTAATGAAACCTATGTGGAAACAATAGGATACACCACCAAAGGCAGAAACTTTAAAGTGGGAATGAATTTTAAATTTTAATTAAGTCTTTTAAAAAAGCGTTAATAATCAAAACTTGTTTTGGTGTTTTTAATAGTTGGCTTGACTATTTTAAGATGCTGAAACAAGTTTTTTTGTTTGGTGAAAAATGATAACTTTGAAATTGTAAAAAAATTAAATGAATTACGAAATTTTAGGGTCGTTTTTAGTTGCTTCCATGTTGCTCACCATTATGCCGGGACCCGACATTATTTATGTATTGGTGCAAAGTATGACCAATGGCAAAAAATACGGAATAGCAACTTCTCTCGGTTTGGTTTCAGGCATAATTATTCATACCTCTTTGGTGGCTTTTGGAGTTTCGGCACTCATAAAACAGTCGGAAAACATCTATTTTGCCATCAAATTGTTTGGCGCATTGTACTTATTGTATCTGGCTTATTTAACATTTAAATCGGATGAAGAATTGGTGTTGAATGAGAAAGCCGACCGAAAGAGTCTCTTAAAACTTTTCAAACAAGGATTTATCATGAATGTTTTAAATCCGAAGGTTTCCATATTCTTTTTGGCATTTTTCCCCGGATTTTTATACAGTTCATCACAAAGTACGGTAGTGCAATTTTATGTTTTGGGCGGATTATTTATGCTTCAGGCATTGGTTATTTTCTCCCTGGTTTCTTTACTGTCCGGAAATTTTGCATTCTACCTAAAAACGCATCCAACCTTCAATTCAAAAATAAAATGGTTTAAAATTATTGTATTTGCAGGGATTGCTGTTTTTATCCTTTTTTCTTCATAGGTTTTGTATATTTGAAAACCCATGAAAAAAGTAAAACTCATAGAATGTCCAAGAGATGCCATGCAAGGCATAAAATCGCATTTTATTCCTACGGAAGCCAAAGCGCAATATATAAATGCGTTGCTTCGGGTTGGTTTTGATACCATAGATTTTGGGAGTTTTGTTTCACCAAAAGCGATACCGCAAATGCGTGATACCGTAGAAGTGCTTTCAAAACTTGATTTGAGTAAAACCCAAAGTAAATTATTGGCAATTGTGGCCAATGTTCGCGGGGCAGAGGAGGCCTCGCAATTTGAAGAAATCACCTATTTGGGTTATCCTTTTTCAATCTCTGAAAATTTTCAAATGCGAAATACTGGTAAAACGATTGCTGAATCCATTGAAATTTTAAATGAAATTTTAAATATTGCCGCCAAAACCAATAAAGAAGTGGTTGCTTATTTGTCTATGGGTTTTGGAAATCCGTACGGAGATCCCTGGAATGTTGAAATTGTTTCAAACTGGACAGATAAATTGTCGAAAATGGGGGTTAAAATTTTATCCTTGTCCGATACTGTCGGAAGTTCAACGCCTGAAATTATCGATTATCTTTTTTCAAATTTAATTCCGGCCTATCCAACCATTGAATTTGGTGCGCACCTGCATACAACGCCAACTTCTTGGTTTGAAAAAGTGGATGCGGCTTACAAAGCTGGTTGCAATCGTTTTGATGGCGCCATTATGGGTTTTGGCGGTTGCCCTATGGCAAAGGACGATTTAACCGGAAATATGCCGACGGAAAAACTTGTTTCTTATTTTAATCAGCAAAAAACCTCCACAAATATCAATGCGATGAGTTTTGAGAGTGCCTATAATGAGGCTTTGAAAATTTTTAGCTAATTCTTAATATATTCAAAATCAGTCACATAAATTTTAGTGTTTTTCTATAATATGACATAAGTCATCTTATTTATAATTATTCTAAATAAAACTTTTATATTTCCTTTATCTTATATATTTTTGTGCTTTATTTATAATGAGTCTAAATAAAAATAATTAATTAACCTAAATTAAAAAATGAAAAATATAAGATTAATCGCAGTATTATTAGTTGGTTTCACAGTGTTCGCACAAGAAAATTCGGAGGAAAACTCTCAAAGTTTTGGAACGAAAATTTCGGAAGGCGTATCTATTGGAGGATATGCCCAAATAGATTATAACGAACCGGATGGTTCAGCGCCAGGGAAATTGGATGTCCACCGAATGATCATGTATTTAGGGTACAAATTTAACGACAAAGTGAGTTTTATTTCAGAAATTGAATATGAACACGTTTCAGAACTTTATGTTGAACAAGCCTATTTAAAGTACAAAGCAAACGAAAATTTCAATGTTTTGGCCGGTTTAATGTTGGTGCCAATGGGAATTATTAACGAATATCATGAGCCTACCACATTTTATGGCGTTGAACGTCCGAATGTGGATACTTTTATTGTGCCAACAACCTGGAGAGAAATAGGTGTTGGGTTTTCGGGAAAAATAGACAATGCATCATTAAAATATCAAGCGTATTTGTTTAACGGATTTAAATCTTATGCTGCCGGAGCAGGAATTTTGCGCGGAACGGACGGATTACGCAGAGGCCGTCAAAAAGGTGCTGAATCTATTATGAATTCACCAAATTTATCGACAAAATTGGATTATTACGGTATAACAGGATTAAGACTGGGATTGTCGGGTTATTTTGGAAAAACACAAACTGATAACACTACTATTGAAGCGTCAACAGTCGGTATTTCAATGATTGGGTTTGATGCGCGCTATAAATACAACAATTTGGAGTTAAGAGGACAATACATTCATACAAATTTAACGGACACGGAAGATTATAATTTGTTAACAGGTAAAGACTTAGGTTCTGAAATGTATGGTTATTTTGGTGAAGTGGCTTATAGTTTTAATTTAAAAGGGGTAGAGAAATTAACACCGTTTTTACGTTATGAAAAGCACAATACCCACGCAAGCACCGCAGGAAATTTAGTTGCAAATGATGCTTTTGACAGAGATGAAATTATTTTCGGATTGAATTATAAAGTAGCGAATGGCGCAGCTTTTAAAATTGATTATCAGTTAATGAACAATGCAGTTGCCGGAAGTGATACCGCAAAAGTATTTAATGCAGGTGTTGCTGTTTCATTCTAAAACATAAATTATAATGAGACTGCCTTTACATTTGTTTGTTAAAGGTGGTCTCATTTAATGATTATTAATCACATTTATAAAATGAAAAAAATAGCCCTTTTAACAATTGTAGTGCTTTTAGTTTCGAGCTTCACATCAAATAAAAGAATAGAAGCCCTGATTGAAAAAGAAATAAAAACGGCGTTTAATTTTGAAAAATATTCAAAACAACCAATTTCTGTTTCTTCTGAAGTCAATGAAACACTTCCAATAAAAATTGATGACACCAATTTCTTTAAAATTAAAACTGAAGAAAAAACAGTGGGCTATTATTATTTGGGACAAGCATTTGGAAAGGCTGATTATTTCGATTTTATTGTTATTTTTGACAAAGAACTGATTGTTTCAAAAGTGAAAGTTTTGGTTTACAGAGAAGATCACGGCTCAGAAGTAGGAAGCAAACGATGGCTGAATCAGTTTAATGGCAAAACCAAAAACGAAAATTTAACCTATCAAAAAGATATTGCAGCAATTTCCGGAGCAACAATTTCTGCAAAATCAATGACCAACGAGGTCAATAAACTGCTGAAAACAATAACAATTTTACATCATAAAAAACAACTATAATGCAAATTCACGGACTTATACATCAATTTCCTAAAGAAATTAAATCACTTATTTTAGTATTTATTATTGTACTTAGTGTAGGTTTTTATGGTGGATTAAGTTTTGTAAACAATACAACCTCCATGAATTCATCAGATATTGAAAGTCATTACTTGGGAAATGAAAATGATGAAGACGCTGAAATCATGAAATTCAAAAAAAGTGAAGGAGAAATACTTACCATTGTTCACAATCACATTCTTTCTATGTCGGTGATTTTCTTTTTGCTTTCCTTAATTCTTGCCACAACATCCATCAATAAAAAGTTTAAATATTTTTTAATGATAGAGCCTTTTTTCTCAGTCATTTTAACTTTTGGCGGAATTTATTTGCTTTGGAGCGGCGTAATTTGGTTTAAATATGTAGTAATGTTTTCGGGAATATTAATGACTTTTAGTTTTGTGTCGGCTACCATAGCCATAGCTTATCAAATTTTATTTTTCAAAAAAGCCATAAATAGCGCTATTTAATTTAAATAGTCTAAATTTGCACGCAATTAATTATTAAGTTGATTGCACTATGATTTCAGATTCTTCAAAATTCGTAGGTGAAGGTTTAACCTACGATGACGTACTTTTAGTTCCGGCATTTTCAGAAGTTTTGCCGCGCGAGGTTAGTACCCAAACAAAATTTACAAAAAACATCACGTTGAATGTTCCAATCGTTTCCGCAGCGATGGATACCGTTACCGAATCGAATATGGCAATCGCCATGGCTCGTGAAGGCGGAATTGGCGTGTTGCACAAAAATATGTCCATTGAAAAACAGGCTGCAGAAGTCAAAAAAGTGAAACGGTCAGAATCAGGAATGATTTTACAACCCATTACCATCACCAAAGATGAAACGGTTTTTGTGGCTAAAAGCTTGATGAAAGAATATGGCATTGGAGGAATTCCGGTTATTGATCCAGACGGAAAATTAATTGGCATCATTACCAACAGAGATTTGCGTTTTGAAGGAGACAACAAACGAAAAATTTCGGAAGTGATGACTTCCAAAAACCTGATTACCGTGGCTGCCGGAACTTCCTTAAAACAGGCAGAATTGATTCTTCAGGAAAATAAAATTGAAAAACTTCCGGTTGTTGATGCCGATTATAAATTGGTCGGATTGATAACCTACAGAGATATTATCAAAGTTTTGGAAAATCCGAATGCGAACAAAGACCAATATGGCCGTTTGCGTGTAGCTGCCGCAATTGGCGTTACCGCTGATGCGCTTGAAAGAGCTTCGGCATTAATAACTGCCGGCGTTGATGCGTTAATTATTGACACGGCACACGGACATACCAAAGGCGTGGTGACTGTTTTAAAACAAATTAAAGGTGCTTTTCCCACGATTGATGTTGTGGTGGGCAATATTGCAACAGGCGAAGCCGCAAAATATTTGGTTGAAGCCGGTGCCGATGCCGTAAAAGTTGGAATTGGACCAGGTTCTATTTGCACAACCCGTATTATTGCGGGCGTTGGCTTTCCGCAACTTTCAGCCATTATTGAAGTGGCGAATGCCATTAAAGGTTCTGGAGTTCCCGTAATTGCCGATGGCGGTATTCGTTATACGGGTGATATTCCAAAAGCCATTGCTGCAGGAGCCGATTGCGTAATGTTGGGCTCGTTATTGGCCGGCACAAAAGAATCGCCGGGTGAAACCATTATTTACGAAGGAAGAAAATTTAAATCGTACCGCGGAATGGGTTCTATTGAAGCGATGGAACATGGCTCAAAAGACCGCTATTTTCAGGATGTTGAAGATGATATTAAAAAACTGGTTCCGGAAGGAATTGTGGGCAGGGTGCCTTATAAAGGTGAACTAAATGAAACAATGGTTCAGTTTATTGGCGGTTTGCGTGCCGGAATGGGCTATTGCGGCGCTAAAGACATTGAAGCCCAAAAAGGAGCCAAGTTTGTTAAAATTACCGCTGCCGGAATGCGCGAAAGCCATCCGCACAATGTAACCATCACAAAAGAATCTCCAAATTACTCGAGATAATTTTAGGGAATTATTATTGTCCGATAAAAATTTATCAAAACTGATTAATTTCAATATTAATAGGGTTTTACAAACAGTTCGCCCCGCTGGGGCTAGTTTCAAGGGAATTCTTTTTTTCTAAAAACAGGTCGTCCCGCCGGGACTAAAATAGCTCCGTAGGAGCTAACTGTTTGTAGAAAAATTAAGTTCAAACGGCGTGCTGACATAATCTATCGGAACAATGCTCGTGCTATTTTTGCCCACATACGCATTTAAAATCCGACGAACATCGTTGTTTTCTTTTTGTGCGCTTAGCATTCCAAAATAATCTTCAGCGGAAGTGATTTTTTGCTTTTTGCTGGCGTAGCCAAATCCCTTGTAAATTCCGTTTAAAATTAAAACATAGGCATATTCATTGGCGGTTCTGCCGGTTTCTTTAATGATAAAATTTTCTGTATTGAATTTTAAGGAATCAATGGCTTCTTGCACTCTTAAATTATACAAATCAACAGGTTCTTCTTCCTTGCAAACGCCTTTGCATTTTTTTATTTGGTAATGAAAACAGGTGGAAACATTGGTTTGCAGATGGCAATATTTCGGACAGAGTTCAAAATCTTCGCATAATTTCTCCAGAAAAATCCGGCATTCCGTAATGTTTGAAAACTTCATTAAAGGAGATGTAATCAATTTCAATCGGTTGTAAGCCAAATGAATAACGCCATCTCTGTCTTCGTAAGAAAACAATCCGACACTTTCCTGAGCCCTTCTTTGTGCCCGGTTGTATTTGGGATAGATGCTTTTTATTTCCGAAGATTCCAACAACAAGGCAAGCAATTCACTGCCGGTTTCAACACAGGAAACATGGCTTGTTTCCAGGCACATCGTAATTTCTTTTTTTGCTTTGTCGTAAAAATGACTCAGCACGCGTTGTTTTATGTTTTTGGCTTTTCCAACATAAATGACTTCATTTTTTTCGTTTTTGAAATAATAAACGCCTGAATTTTCCGATAGTTCATCCACCGTTTTTTTCGGCAATAAAGGCGGCAAGGTCGATTGTTTTGAGCGCGGATTTAAAAAAGTGTTAAATACTGTTTGATCATTATCCAAAAGCAACAGTTTTTCGAATAAAATTACCGTGGCTTCCGCATCTCCTTTTGCCCGATGACGGTCTTTAATCACAATATTTTGCGTAACGCAAAGCGCGCCCAAACTGTATGATCTTAAATTTGGAATCAATTTTCGCGATAAGCGAACGGTACACAGTTTTTTTCGCTTGAATTCAAATCCCAAATCTTTAAATTCCTTTTGTATGATGTTGTAATCGAAGTTTACGTTGTGCGCCACAAAAATGGTGTCTTTGGTAATTTCGGCCACTTTTTTGGCAATTTCATAAAATTTAGGCGCATTGCTCACCATCGCATTGGTAATTCCCGTTAAATTGGTGATAAAAGGAGGAATGCTGCATTCCGGATTCACAAGGGTCGTAAACTCGTCAATTATTTTTTCTCCATCATACACAAAAATCGAAATTTCTGTTATTTTTGAGCTGTGTCCGGTAGTTTCTATGTCAATGATTGTATACATTTATTTAATCGATTTTTCAAGTGCTTTTAACTCAATTCCAAGCTGATTTAACATAGCGGCAATGCTGCTTATTTTTAATTCGTGTTCTTCGTATTCCTGTGTGTTGATGCTGCAGGTAAATTCCCACAACTCCAGTATTTCATCAACAGGCACATAATAAGGATCGTATTTTTTGTTGTCGGAAACCAGCAACAACATATTGTGTTCTGCTATTTTGCTAAAAACCCGCTTGTAAACAATGCCGTCGTTTAACGTGAGCACAATATACGTTTTACCGTCTTTTAGGTTGCTTATTTCTTCAACAAAACGCGCCACAATATAAGAACCGCTTTTTACCGGCAACATAGAATCTCCTTTTATGGGAAATGCCCTGTGCGTTCCCGTGGGCAAAAACGGCAATTTAATTTTCTCCAAATGCTCAATATATTCCGGGTCGGCGTAGCCTCTTAAATAACCTGCGGAAGCTTCAACCGGAATAATTTCTATCAAATCTTCGTTAGCGCCATCAACGGTAATGGGAAATAAAACCCTTCTGTTTCCAATTTCAATAAACGAAACATCTTTTGCGCCCGACAAATCATTTTTGATTAAAATATCAATAGGAATTTTAAAATAATCGGACAAGTCGATTAAAAATTCGACAGGAGGAATGGCCCTGTTTTCTTCATAAGAACTTATGCGTGAGCGGGAGACTTTTAAATCCTCCGCAAATTGTTCCTGCGTCAAACCTTTTAAGGTTCTCATGTGTTTGATATTTTGTGACAAATAATTCATAATGCTAAATTTATGAGCAACAATTGCTAAAATTTTGAGCTAATTTAGCAAAAAAAAGTTTACCGCCTAATTTTTTCTGAAAAAATGTATTTGAACACCCATTCATATTATAGTCTAAAATATGGCACAATAGCGCCGGAAGCCTTGGTGCAACTGGGATTTAAGCTCAATATTACGGCAATGGCCTTGACCGATATCAACAGTACTTCGGCCAACCTGGATTTTGTGCGTTTGGCTCCAAAATACAACATAAAACCTGTTTTGGGCGTCGATTTCAGAAATGGCGCGCAGCAACAATTTGTGATGCTGGCAAAAAATAATAAGGCTTTGCAGCAAATGAATCGATACTTGTCGGAATTTTTGCATTTGGATAAAATAACGATTCCAAAACGGGCAAAGTACATTGCGGATACTTTTGTGATTTATCCGTACCAAAATACGTTGATGGATCTTGCAGAAAATGAATTTATGGGCGTAAAACCTTCCGATTTAAATCAGCTGAAGTTTTCAGAATGGCGATTGCATCAGGAAAAATTGGTGGTGTTGCAAACAGTTTCATTTCAACATAAAAAAGGATTTAACACGCACCGGTTGTTGCGCGCCATCGACAACAATGTTTTGCTGAGCAAACTGCCAAAATCGGAACAAGGAGCCGAATCGGACGTTATGATTTCTGAAAATACATTGAAAGATATGTTTGGAGAATATCCGAAAATTATTGAAAATACACAGCGGATGTTGGACCATTGCCACGTCAGTTTCGATTTTTCGAAAAATGCGCCTAAAAATCAGAAAACTTACAGCAACAATGAGGAAATGGATTTTAAACTGCTGAGAAAACTGGCGTATGACGGATTAAATTATCGGTACAAAAAATTAGGAAAACGCGTGTTTACCCGATTGGAAAAAGAACTTCAAATGATTCAGGAAAAACAATTTGTTTCCTACTTTTTAATCAATTGGAAAATATTGAAATATGCCCGAAGCAAAAAATATTATTATGTGGGCAGGGGAAGCGGCGCCAACAGTATTGTGGCGTATTTGCTGCGAATTACCGACGTTGATCCCATAGAACTGGATTTATATTTTGAACGTTTTATCAATTTATACAGAATAAATCCGCCCGATTTCGATTTGGATTTTTCCTGGCGCGACCGGGATGATGTGATGAATTTTATTTTTAGCCGATTTAAAAACACCTCGTTGATTGCCGTTTACAATACCTTTAAATACCGAGCTTCGGTTCGGGAATTGGGGAAAGTTTTTGGATTGCCGAAAGAAGAAATCGACAAGCTTTCTATGCGGAATTTCAACCCGAATGAATTGGACGACTTGTCTAAACTGGTGTTGATTTACAGCAAATACATAGAAGGATTTCCCAATTATTTGGGCATTCATCCTGGCGGAATTTTAATTTCTGAAAAGCCAATCGATTGTTATACCGCTACTTATTTGCCGCCAAAAGGATTTTCGACCACGATGTTTGATATGGTTGTGGCAGAAGATATTGGCTTGTATAAATTTGATATTTTAAGTCAGCGCGGTTTGGGAAAAATCAGGGAAGCGGTTGATATTGTAAAATACAACCAACCAACGCATCCCGATATTGACATTCACGACATTAAACGTTTCAAGGAAGATTCAAAAATTAAATACCTGCTGAAAAATGCGAAGGCCATTGGCTGTTTTTATGTGGAATCTCCCGCGATGCGGATGTTGCTGAAAAAATTGCAGGTGGATAATTATTTGGGATTGGTGGCCGCGAGTTCGGTAATTCGTCCGGGCGTGGCAAAATCGGGGATGATGCGGGAATATATTTTGCGCTATAGAAATCCGGAACGCAGAAAAGAAGCAAATCCGATATTGCTTAAAATTATGCCCGAAACTTTTGGCGTGATGGTTTATCAGGAAGATGTGATTAAAGTGGCGCATCATTTTGGCGGATTAACTTTGGGCGAAGCGGATATGTTGCGGCGCGGAATGAGCGGAAAATTTAGGTCGAGAGAAGAATTTTCAAAAGTTCATGACCAGTTTTTTGAAAATTGCAAAAATCAGGGGCACAGTTATGAGCTGACTTCAGAAATTTGGCGGCAAATAGAAAGTTTTGCCGGCTACGCTTTTGCCAAAGGCCATTCGGCTTCTTATGCGGTTGAAAGCTACCAAAGTCTGTTTTTAAAAGCCTATTATCCGTTAGAATATTTGGTGGCGACACTTAACAATTTCGGCGGATTTTACCAGCCGGAATATTATGTGCACGAGGCAAGAATGAACGGCGCAGTTATTCATCCGCCAACCATTAACAAATCTGGTTACCAGAATTGTATTGAAGGAAACCACATTTATTTGGGTTTTATGATGCTGGAAAGTTTTGAATTGAAAAATGCGACAAAAATTGTAAACGAGCGGGAGAAAAACGGCTTGTTTTTGGATTTGGACGATTTTATTGAACGCGTTGCCATTTCATTGGAGCAGCTTTCCATTTTAATTAAAATAAATGCTTTTCAGTTTACGGGAAGAAATAAACGTGAATTGTTGTGGGAAGCCTATATGAAAGTGAATAAAGTGTGTTTGGAAGACCATGTTTCCACGCTTTTTAAATCGGAAAAAATGATGTACAACACGCCGAAACTCAGTTGCAGCCGTTTTGAAGATGCTTTTGATGAAATTCAATACCTCGGTTTCCCATTGTGCAGTCCGTTTGATTTATTGACACAACCCATTCAACAACAATTGGTTGCGAGTGATTTGGTACATTATACAGGAAAAATTGTAACGGTTTACGGTTATTATATAACGGCAAAAAGAGTCAGCACCTCTAAAGGCGAGCTCATGTATTTTGGCAATTTTACGGATGTAAAAGGAGAACATATTGATACGGTGCATTTTCCGCCGGCCGCAAAAAATTACCCGTTTAAAGGAAGAGGCGTGTATGAATTGACAGGAAAAGTGACGGAAGAATTTGACTGTATCACGGTTGAAATAGAAAAAATGGAAAAACTGGCCATTATCCAGGATCCGAGATATGCCGATATTCCTAAAAAAGTGTTGGTATGAGCACTTTGGAACGTTCAATTGTACATATGGATTTGGACACTTTTTTTGTGTCCTGCGAGCGCGTAATCGACAGCAAACTGGAAGGAAAACCCATATTAATTGGGGGAATTTCCGATAGAGGCGTGGTGGCTTCGTGCAGTTATGAAGCCCGGAAATATGGCGTTCATTCGGCAATGCCTATGCGGATGGCGAAACAATTATGTCCGGAAGCGATTGTATTGCGCGGAAATTCGGGAATTTATACCAAATTTTCAAAGTTGGTGACCGATGTGATTAACGAATCGGTTCCTTTATATGAAAAAGCTTCCATCGATGAATTTTATATCGATTTAACGGGAACGGACAAATTTTTTGGCTGCCACCAATTGGCTTCGGAATTAAGAAGTAAAATTATAAAAGAAAGCGGATTGCCCATTTCTTTTGGCTTATCTGTAAACAAAACGGTTTCAAAGATCGCCACTGGAGAAGCGAAACCCAACAACGAAATGAAAATAAACAGCGGCACCGAAAAGTTTTTTCTGGCGCCGCTTTCTGTACGAAAAATTCCGATGGTGGGCGAAAAAACCTACAATATTTTGTGCGATTTGGGCATTAAACGCATACAAACCGTTCAGGAAATGCCGATTGGGATGATGACCAAAGTTTTTGGAAAACACGGCAGCGGCATTTGGAAAAAAGCGAATGGCATAGACAATTCGCCCGTGATAAAATACCACGAACGGAAATCCATTTCAACAGAAAACACTTTTGATAAAGACACCACAGATCTTGAAAAACTGAAAAGTACTATTGTTGCCATGACAGAAAGTTTGATTTTTCAATTGCGGAAAAGCAATAAATTAACTGCGTGCATTACTTTTAAAATCCGCTATTCCGATTTTCAAACGTATACAAAACAGAAAAAAATACCTTACAGTTCCTCAGACCACACTATTTTGCCAATTGTGATGGAACTTTACAACAGCTTGTACCAAAGGCGGTTGCTGGTTAGGCTGATAGGCGTGAAGTTTAGCGATTTGGTGAGTGGCGGACAGCAGATTAATTTGTTTGAAGACAATGCCAAAATGGTGAATTTGTACCACGCCATGGATAAAATGCGGGAACGTTATGGCGATAAGGCGGTTGTAAGGGCAATTACCATTGAAGCCCCCTAACCCCGGAAAGCCCACTAACCCCCGAAGGGGGAATTAAACTTTATAACTGTTTACCTTCGACTTCGACTTCGCTTCGCTCAGTGACAGGGCTAAGGGTGAAAAAAATCGTCGTAATTCAATTTGCGTTAGCGATTGAAGTGGTATACTTTTTTGGCGTGAAACGCAGAAAAAGATAAAACGGAAAGCGCGACCCGCCAGTTGGCGGGGAACGCCCAAAAGCCAACACACATATTATTTTTACAGAGCGTAAGATAGTTAGGCATTTATAAAAAAGATTGGATTTATTTTTTTACATTTGCGGATTCAATAAAAATTCTAGTATTGCAGTTATTTATTCGATTTTGCTTGCTTCAATTTTTTTAAACTTAAATTATATAACATTTTATTTAAAACATGAACATTTTCGTAGCAAAATTAAGTTCTTCAACAACTAGTGAGGACTTACAAGGATTATTTGAAGAGTATGGTGAAGTAGTATCTGCAAAAGTTATTACCGACAAAGAAACAGGCGAATCTAAAAGATTTGGCTTTGTTGAAATGAAGAACGCAGAGGAAGCGTTAAAAGCAATTGAAGAGCTTGATGAGTGCCAATACGACAACAGCACTATTGTTGTGAGTAAAGCAAAACCAAAAACTGATGCGCCAAAGCGTGACAACAAATTTGGTGGAAAAAAAAGATTTTAATCTTCAATACAATCCAAAAAACGAAAAAGGCTATCAGAAATGATAGCCTTTTTTGTTTTTATGCTTGTTGTATTTTACCAGTGTGGTGATTGTTAAATAAACTAACTAAATTTTTGCTGCTATTTTTTTCTTTGTGATAGGCAAAATTTGCAAACATAGCCATAGCTACGTTTAAAAATTTTAACGAAGCAGAAAGGAAAAA
>JAUSOJ010000046.1 GCA_030656195.1 Lutibacter sp. | reverse complement strand
CTGTAAGAATTTCAGCTTTAATTATTCAAGAATCAATGCCCAAGATTCCTTGGAAAACTATTTCGAGAAACAAAATTTAATGGCCATTTCTGATATTGACACAAGAGCTGTTGTGCGATACATTAGAGATAAAGGCGCTATGAATGCCATTATTTCTACGGAAACAGATATTGAGGCCTTAAAAGAAAAATTGAAAGCAGTTCCCAATATGAAGGGTTTGGAATTGGCTTCAAAAGTTTCAACCACGGCATCTTATTATTTTGGAGATGAAAATGCAACGTATAAAATTTCAGCATTGGATTTAGGCATCAAAAAGAATATTTTAAGAAATTTGGCAAAACGTGATTGCTATATCAAAGTTTTTCCATTTAATGCAACATTCGAGGAAATGAATTCATTTCAGCCAGATGGTTTTTTCTTGTCAAACGGACCTGGAGATCCTGAACCTTTAGAGGAGGCAAGGCAAGTGGCAAAGGAAATTATAAATCGTAATTTACCTTTGTTCGGCATTTGTTTGGGACATCAGGTGATTGCTTTGGCAAATGGAATTTCTACCTATAAAATGCATACGGGACATCGCGGAATAAATCATCCTGTCAAAAATATCATTTCAGGAAAAGGAGAAATCACTTCGCAAAATCACGGTTTTGTTGTTAACAAAGAGGAAGTTGAAAATCATCCTGAATTTGAAATTACCCATGTTCATCTAAACGACGATACGCTGGCTGGTATGCGAATGAAAAATAAAAATTGTTTTTCTGTGCAATACCATCCGGAAGCGAGTCCGGGACCACACGATTCATCCTATTTATTTGACCAGTTTTTAGAAAATATAAAAGCATCAAAACAGTAAATTTAAAAAGCCGTTAACCAAAGAGTTAACGGCTTTTTTTCAATAAAATAAAACGAAAACGTTATCGTATTAATCAGGTTGATTTGGGTTAAATTTAACCTGAAAATTTGTACCTTGCAGTAAGAAAAAATAATTTTAAAATTTAATAAAATGAGTATAATTTTAGGAGTTCACGCACGTCAAATATTTGATTCACGTGGCAACCCAACAGTAGAAGTTGACGTAGTAACTGAAAACGGAATTTTAGGAAGAGCTGCAGTACCATCAGGTGCTTCAACCGGAGAACATGAGGCCATGGAATTGCGAGATGGCGGTAAAGATTATATGGGTAAAGGTGTTCTTACAGCCGTAAAAAACGTAAATGAAATTTTGGCTGAAGAAATTATTGGCATGTCGGTATTTGAACAAAGTCAAATTGATGCGGCCATGATTGAATTGGACGGCACAAAAAACAAAACTAAATTAGGCGCAAATGCTATTTTAGGTGTTTCATTGGCAGTTGCAAAAGCAGCAGCAAATGAATTGGGAATGCCATTGTATCGTTATATTGGTGGGGTTAGCGCAAATACGTTACCGGTTCCTATGATGAACATTATAAATGGTGGCTCACATTCTGATGCGCCAATTTCATTTCAGGAATTTATGATTATGCCAGTAAAAGCAAAAAACTTTACTGAGGCCATAAAAATGGGATCTGAAATTTTTCACAATCTTAAAAAATTACTTCACGATAGAGATTTGAGCACAGCTGTTGGCGATGAAGGTGGTTTTGCACCAAATTTTGACAATACAGAAGACGCGTTGGAGACCTTGATAAAAGCCATTTCAAAAGCGGGTTATAAACCTGGTGAAGAAGTGATGATTGCGTTAGATCCAGCTTCATCAGAATTTTACGTAGACGGAAAATATGATTACACTAAATTTGAAGGACCAAAAGGAGTTATAAGGTCTTCAAATGAACAAGTTGCTTATTTGAAAGAGTTAAGTGAAAAATATCCAATTATCTCTATTGAAGACGGTATGGCTGAAAATGACTGGGAAGGATGGAAATTGCTAAATGAAACAATTGGCCATAAAGTTCAAATTGTTGGTGATGATTTATTTGTGACCAATGTTGAACGTTTAGAAAGAGGTATCAAAGAAAACTCAGCTAATTCAATTTTGATTAAATTAAATCAAATTGGAACATTAACAGAAACGCTTTCAGCAATTAACATGGCTCATAAAGCTGGTTATACTTGTGTAATTTCTCACCGTTCAGGGGAAACAGAAGACACTACCATTGCCGATTTGGCTGTTGCGGTGAACGCCGGTCAAATAAAAACGGGTTCAGCTTCAAGAACTGATCGAATTTCAAAATACAACCAATTATTAAGAATTGAAGAGGAGTTAGGCAGCGTTGCTTACTATCCGCAAGAAAAAGCATTTAAAATTTAAGAATATTATATTTTTTAACAAAAAAGCCGAGAATCTTCTCGGCTTTTTTTATGTTGTGTAACAATGTATACGTTTTTAGCAAAACATTGACTTAAATCATATAAATTCCCTAAAAAATTCATTAGATTCGTGATAATTAATATCAAATAATTTAATAACATTAATATATCTACATAAGCGATGTCAAACAAAGCAATTTTAGAATTTAATGGCAAGAAATATGAATTTCCGGTTTATACAGGAACCGAAAATGAAGTTGCCATGGATATTTCAGTATTAAGGTCTGTAACCGAAGGTTTAATTACCCTGGATGTTGGTTATAAAAATACAGGTTCTTGCTCCAGCAAAATAACTTTTTTAGATGGAGAAAAGGGAATTTTAAGACACAGAGGTTATTCTATAGAGGATTTAACAAAAAAAGCCTGTTTTTTGGAGGTGGCTTTTTTAATCATTTTTGGAGAGCTTCCAACCAAAGAAGAATTTGAAAAATTTAAGGTTGATATCAAAAAGAATTCAATGGTGAATGAAGAAATGAAAGATATCGTTGAAGGTTTTCCAAAATCAACACATCCAATGGGGATGTTGTCTAGTTTAACCAGTGCACTTACCGCTTTTAATCCTGGCGTTGTAAATGTAAATTCAAAAGAGGATATGTACAATGCTGTTACCAAAATATTAGGTAAATTTCCGGTATTGGCAACTTGGGCACATAGAAGAAATAACGGATTGCCATTAAATTATTCAGACAATTCATTGGATTATATTTCCAATATTATGCAATTGATGTTTAAGATTCCTACAGAGCAATATGTGATAAATCCTATTGCTATTAAGGCGCTTGATGAATTGTTAATTTTACATGAAGACCACGAACAAAACTGTTCAACGTCAACTGTCCGTATGGTTGGTTCTTCAGGAGCAGGGTTGTTTGCATCAGTTTCTGCAGGTGTTTCTGCATTGTGGGGGCATCTTCATGGTGGTGCAAATCAGGCTGTTTTGGAAATGTTGGAAGAAATTCAAAAAGATGGAGGCGATGTTGAAAAGTTTATCAATAGAGCAAAAGATAAAGATGATCCTTTCCGATTGATGGGATTTGGTCACAGAGTCTACAAAAACTTTG
>JAUSOJ010000039.1 GCA_030656195.1 Lutibacter sp. | reverse complement strand
GGGCGACAGTTTTGAAGCTACTTTTTTGAAGGATGCAAACACCAATTATCTTTGGAAGGATTCTAAGGGAAAAGGAAGCCTTTCCTTAAATATTGAAAATGTGTTCGAAAAAGGAAAAGATGCCGATTTGTGGATTTCCCCAAGTTATTATAAAACCTTTGAACAGCTTAATAATGCCAATGTTATTTACTCTAAATTCGTTGCTTTTCAAAGCAATAACATATTTACCTATGTGAATAAACAAGGTGAAAAAGGCGGAATACTATATTTTGAGCTCGCTCCTGCCCGACCGGATTTGGTGTTGAAAGATTTGATTAAAATCGCGCATCCTGATTTGCTAAAGGATTATGAGCTTACATTTTATGAAAAATTAAAATAAGTTTGAAAGTTAAAAATTCTGAATCATATAGGTTTAAAATGTCTTTTTTCTCTTTAAAACAACTTAATTTGTCCGGCTTCGTCTAAAAGGTTGTCATTTTCAGAATCCGAATCGTCATCAGAAGAATGGGTTCCATCATCGATTACTTCTTCATCATTCACTTCCACATCCTCAATTACAGGAGGTTCGTAAGGCAATGGTTCCAACATATTTACCTGTTTAATTTTATCGGCGGTTAATTGATTTCCTTGCGCTTTTATTCCTTTAATGGCGATAAATTCTTCAAAATTTAATTGAACAGGTTCCAAATTTCGTTTTGAAAACAATATTTCGGCCATTGGCCTAAAATCTGTGGCAACAATTTCCAATTGCGATTTTGGATGCTCCGAGATGAAAAGTTCTTCCTTATTCGGATTGTCGATCATAAATCTTTTTACAAAGTATTTTTCCTTGTCGCCATCATAATAAATGACTGAAATCGGTTTTTCTGGAATCCATTTTTCCAGCACAATCATATCACTGTCGAAATGCGTGGTAAGTTCGGGTTTAATGGTTTTAATGATTCCTTTTTGGTTGATGATGAGCAATCGGTCTTCCGGCTTAAATTCGCCCAACAATTCCCCTCTTTTATCAGCATTTAAACGTTGCACGGTTTCATCAAACCAAATTTTTCGAGGTTTCAAAGTTGAAACGCCTTCCGATTTTAATTCAATTTTTTTGATTGGGTGTTTTGTAACGATATTTCCGCGAGAACTTCGCCCTTTGATGGCCAAGTCTGAAAAATCTATATCCCATTTCAGTTTTTTCACGCTTCCGGTGGCACGTAAATTAATGGTGATTGTTTCCGCTTCCCCATTTGGGTTTTCGGTAAAATAAAGCACCTGTGATCCTTTATTTCCGGCTGTTAAATCATATTCTTTATCGCGCGTAACTCCGGTAACATTAAAGCGTTTTATGTAACTCGGACCGTTTTT
>JAUSOJ010000036.1 GCA_030656195.1 Lutibacter sp. | reverse complement strand
CAGTATTTGATTCGAAATTTCAGTTTTAAAAACTACACCAAAAAAAACTGGATTCGCTTTTTTATAAATGGCCTTTTAGCACTTTTTGGGTTCTTTGTGATTTTTATGATCACTGTTTATTTTGGCATGTTTGGAAGGGTTCCTACCAATAAAGAAGTGAAACTTTTCAGAAATATGGAAGCTTCTGAAGTTTATTCCTTAGACAATGTGTTGCTTTATCGCTTCGACAGGGAAAACCGCTTAAACATCCCTTTCGATTCCATTCCAAAACATGTGGTTGAAGCACTTATATCATCAGAAGATTCTCGTTTTTACGAGCATTCCGGCGTCGATTTAAAAAGTTTGATGCGCGTTATTGTAAAAACCGTGATACTTAGAGATAAAAGTTCAGGAGGCGGAAGCACCATTTCACAACAATTGGTGAAAAACTATTTTCCCCGAAATTCGTATTGGTTTTTGTCAACGCCCATCAACAAGTTTGAGGAAATGGTGGCAGCCTACAAACTGGAAAGTCATTTTACAAAGGAACAAATCGTAGAATTTTATTTCAATACCGTTCCTTTTGGCGATTCTGCTTTTGGCATCGAAAGTGCCTCGCAACGTTTTTTTAGCACCTCAACTTCCAAATTAACCATTGAGCAAGGCGCTGTTTTGGTGGGAATGTTAAAAGCAACTTACACCTACAATCCCATAAAATTTCCTGAAGCTTCTAAAAACAGAAGAGACATTGTTTTAAATTTAATGAGCCAGGAAAAATATATTTCTGAAAAATTTAAAGATTCTGTCACTGCCATTCCTTTGCTTACAAAACAAAAAAGACTGTCTCGCCATCAGGGAAAAGCGAAGTATTTTACCGAATATGTGCGTTTAACCATGAACAACTGGTTAGAAAATAACCGAAAACCAAGCGGAAAAAAGTATGATTTATACAAAGACGGACTTAAAATTTACACGTCTTTAAATTATGCGATGCAGCAATATGCCGAAAAAGCGGTCGCTAAAAGATTAAAAATTTTACAATATGAATTTGACCGTCAGTGGGGTGATGAGGATCCTTGGAAAGATGCGCCAATCGTTTTAACCAACGCCATCAAAAACTCAAACAGGTATAAAACACTTAAAAAAGCGGGATTGTCAGAAGCTACAATTCAAGACAGCCTAAACCAACCCGTGCAAATGAAAATTTTCTCGCACGATGGTGAAAGAAACGTGAAGATGTCGCCGCTGGATTCCATAAAAAATTCCTTGCGATTTTTACACGCCGGTTTTATTGCCATGGAACCGAAAACCGGACATATAAAGGCGTATGTTGGAGGCATTGACGAAAATTATTTTCAGTATGATCACGTAACCACAAAAAGACAGGTTGGAAGCGCATTTAAACCTTTTGTGTTTGCCGCAGCTGTTGAAAACGGCATTTCACCTTGCGATATGTATCCAAATATATTGATCAAATATCCGCAATACAAGGACTGGGAACCTAAAAATTCCGATTATATTTATGGCGGTGAGTTTAGCGTTTGGGGCGCCTTGGCGGCTTCCGTAAATACCGTTACGGTGCAACTTATGGAAAAAGTTGGCTTGCTCAAAATCATTAATATGGCAAAAAATATGGGTATTGAAACGGAGCTTCCCGAAGTTCCTTCTTTGTCTTTAGGAACCGCCGAACTTTCTTTGCTCGAAATGGCAAGAGCCTATACCACTTTTCCAAATTACGGAAAACCAATGCACGAAGTTGTCCTGCTTAAAATTGTGGACAGAGATGATGTTTCACTCAATATTTTGCCTGTAAAAGAAACCAAGCAAGCGTATACAGAAAAAACGGGGGAAATCATGGTCGAAATGCTAAAACGCGTGGTGTTCCAAGGAATTGCCGCGCCAATAAGATACGATTTTCAATTATTCGGAGACATTGGCGGTAAAACCGGAACTTCTCAATCGCAAGCAGATGGCTGGTTTGTTGGCTTTACTTCAAACCTGGTTATCGGCTCTTGGGTTGGTGCCGAAAATCCTGCCGTACATTTCAAAACCATGGAATTGGGCCAGGCGTCTCACACAGCGCTTCCCATCAATGGCGAGTTTTTAAGAATGTTAAACAATGATGTTTCTTTTCAATATTATTTAAAGCAAGATTTTAAAAAACCATCAAAAAATGTGCTAAAACTTTTCGATTGCTTGTCCCGCAAAAATGTACCACGACCAGTAAAAGACACCATTGCTGATGTGGCGATAGATTCTTTAAACATTGAAAACGTGATCATCCCAAAAGACAGTATCGCCATTCCCCAATAAAAACAGTAATTTATTTCAAAAAATATGTTGGGCGTTCCCCGCCAGCTGGCGGGTCGCGCTTTTCGTTTCAAGTCCTCGTCACGCCCAAAAGCGTGACTGCGGGCTTTCCACTGCAATCCCTAACGCGGTTTGAATACATAAAAAAATTGAACTATTAAATTTTTTCTAAAGGCCCTTTGCGTATTTTCTTTGCGGAATTTGCGGTTAAAAAATGGGTAAAATTTAGATTACCGCGAGTTAATAAAGGATTAACAAAAGCACGGGTGAAACACTCGCACCAGCAGATGCAAACTTGGTCTACTGTCTTCCTTCTTTAATCTATTTTCTAATTCCTTTATAATCAGTGACTCCCCCTTCGGGGGTTAGGGGGCTTTCCTACAACACCAACAACCCGTGCGCCCGTAAACTGTTAACGGGTTTGGAATACCAAAACAATTCGAAATCACCAAAATGGATTTCATAGTCGGTTTTTATTGCTGAAAAAGTGAGTTGTTCGTTATTGTAAACAGATAGGCGTTCCAAAATCTTCAAAAACCATTCACCGTTTTCCTTTTCCATTTGCACCTGAACGCTGTCACTTTTATCGTGAAAAGTGAGTTGAAGCAGTTGTTTTGATTTTCCTTTTTTTGATTTTGTAAGTTCCGATACCAAAGGTTTTCCGCCCAGCCAAATAATTTTTGCCGAAGGTTTTACCATAACATAAGGTTCAGCTTCTAGGCATTTTTGCATAAAATCATTTTTAATACTGGTTTTCGAAATTTTAAACTCAAACCAATCTTGCAGCGGCAAATCAAAACCAACGCCGTGCATAAAATTGAAAATGGATTTCTTCAACCCAAAACTGAATTTATCGTGATCAATTTGTGTTTTGTCTTTAAATTGTATGTCGTTGTTGGCAAAAGTGATTTCCTTGTAATCCGGAAAAATGCCGTATCCTGTCGGATTTAAACCAATCGGACTGTGGGTTGTCAACGCAAACTGATGCCAAAATCCCGATTTTATAGTGCCCAGTTCAAACAATTGACGCACCATTTCCAAACTGTCCACCGTTTCCTGAACCGTTTGGGTTGGAAAACCGTACATTAAATAGGCGTGAACCATAATGCCGGCATTGGTGAAATTGTTAGTCACTTGCGCCACTTGTTCCAAGGTTACGCCTTTTTTAATCAGTTCCAGCAATCGGTCGGAAGCCACTTCCAATCCGCCAGAAACCGCTATACAACCCGATGCTTTCAACAAAACACAAAGATCTTTGGTGAAACTTTTCTCAAAACGAATATTTGTCCACCAGGTCACCGTAATTTTTCGTCTGATAATTTCTATCGCCAGCGCACGCATCAACGCAGGAGGGGCGGCTTCATCCACAAAATGAAATCCTTTTTCGCCGGTTTGCGCTACAATTTCTTCAATGCGGTCCACCAATAATTTTGCGGCAATGGGTTCATAAATTTTAATATAATCGAGTGAAATATCGCAAAAAGTGCATTTTCCCCAGTAACAGCCGTGCGCCATCGTAAGTTTGTTCCAACGACCGTCGCTCCATAAACTGTGCATCGGATTGGCAATTTCTATGACAGAAATATAGTCGCTCAGCAACAAATCGGCATAATCCGGTGTGCCAACATACGCTTGTTTGTAATCGTTTTTAACCGACAAATTGTTGTAAACCACTTTTTCGTTTTCCTTCAAAAAAGTTCTTTTGAATAATTTATAATCGGGATTGCTCGCCAAAGCATGCAACACATTCGACAGCAACAATTCAACCGGCAATTCGCCGTCGTCCAAGGTAATAAAATCGAAAAATTCAAAAACCCGAACATCCGTAACGCTTCTTAATTCCGTATTTGGAAATCCGCCGCCCATCGCCACTTTAATCTCAGGATAATTTTTTTTGATGAATTGCGCACAGCGAAAAGCGCTGTACAAATTGCCCGGAAACGGCACCGAAAAACAAACCAGTTTTGGCTGGATGACTTTTAGTTTTTCATCCAAAATTTTCAGGGTAATGTCATCAATAACCGTGGTTTCCTTTTGCAGGTTTTCATTCAGCTCATTAAAATTGTTGGCGCTTTGCCCCAATCTTTCGGCATAACGGCTAAAACCAAAATTCTCGTCGATGCATTCCACAATAAAATCGGATAAATCTTCAAGGTATAAAGTCGCCAAATGCTTTGCCTGATCCTGAATTCCCATATTCCCAAAAGCCCATTCCAACTCATCAAGTTCAGAAAATCGCGAAGCCTCCGGAAGAAAATTTGAAGCGCAAATTTGTCTGGCAATGGTCTGTTTTTTTCCTTGCAAAAAACCAATCACATCGCCAATGGTTTTTAAATAGTCGTCTTTCAATGCATAAATTCGCTGCGCATTTTCAGATTCAATCCTGTTATTTTCAAAAGCAAAATCGAATAGTTTTTGCAGACTTTCCTTGGAAAAAAGTTCTAAAATCACCTCAATGCCCAAGTCCATTTGAAAAGAACTGATGCCTTTTGTGTTCAAAAACCCTTTCAAATATGCCGTGGCGGGATAAGGCGTATTCAATTGCGTAAAAGGAGGCGTTATCAGTAAAATATCTTTCAAAATAGTTTGTTGAAGCTGTTAGATTTATAAATCATTGAAAATTGAATTGCTTGTTTTGCAATTCAATTTTAACCAATGCTAAATATATGAAAATAGTTGGCGCCGCAAGTGCGGGATTAATTTTTAGAACGATAGGTCGTGAGCTGTCCATACTTTTAACTTTTAATATCAATAAGCCCTTTTGTCGCTTCCTTCATATAAATGAATGAAGGCATCATTTACCACTAGGTTTCAGTTCATAAAAAAATTTACTAAATGTTTGTCTTTTTAGGCTAGTCCATTCATCTTAGTTAAATAATTTTATATAATTGTCAAACACATACACTTTGCCTCTTTTGCCTCCCGTTATTTCTTTTAGAATATTCATACTTACCAATTCTTGTAAAATTTTGTAGGCAGTAGGTTGGGACACGTTGGTTAAAGCTACTATTTTAATGGCATTTACAATAGGTTTTTGGTATAGAAATTCCATAATGTTTAACAGATGATGGCTTCGATTATTTGTTTTTTGAATTTTTTCTTCTATTTCTTTTTTGAGTTTTAAAACAGCATCAAAGGTTTCAATACCTTTTTTGGCGGTTTCTATAATTCCTACCAAGAAAAATTTGAACCATTGTTTTAAATCATTTTTGGTTCTAACATTCATTAAATTGTCATAGTACAACTGCCTATTTCGTTCAAAAAAATCGGATAAGTACAAAATTGGTTTTTTGAGAATTGTTTTATCCACCAAATAAAGTGTAATAAGCAATCTTCCAGCCCTGCCATTTCCATCTAAAAAAGGGTGAATGGTTTCAAATTGATAATGTATTAAGGCAATTTTAAGTAAATCGGGAAAATAAAATTCTTCGTTATGAGCAAATTTTTCCAAATCACCCATGAGCTCGGCTAACGAATTATGTAACGGGGGAATAAACGTGGCATCACTTATAGTGGCACCGCCAATCCAGTTTTGACTGGTTCTAAATTCGCCAGGCTGCTTGTTCTTTCCTCTCACTCCTTGCAAGAGAATTCTATGTGTTTCCTTGATTAATCGGGTAGAAAACGGTAGCGTTTCTAGCTGTTTTATGGCCGTGTTCATTGCCTCGATGTAGTTTTGTACTTCTTCCCAATCGTCTCTTTTGTCTAAAACGATGTCTTCTTTATCTAAAAGGGCTTCTTCAATATTGGTTTGTGTACCTTCAATTTTGCTGCTTTGTGTAGCTTCTTTGAGCACGTGCATACTGATAAACAAATCAATGTTTGGAATATACTCGGAATACATATCCAATCTGCCCAATTGCCTGTCGGCCTTTGATAGCAGTTGTTGAATTTCCATATCATCAAGTAACCACTGCTTGTTTATTAAAGTTGGCTGAAAACTTTTGTAAAAGCCTTGATTGTGATAATCTCCCGATTTGTAATTTTTCATAATGCTGTATTTTAAACAAATATAATTCTTATTTAAAAATACGGTTGTTTTTTTAAATTAAAAATTCACTATTTAAAATACTATAAATATTTTTAAATAGTGAATTCGATATTTCAATTATTTGTTATTATTTTAAAATAAGAAGACTTCTTATTTAATAAATTGCTTTTAGAACAACAGGTCACAACCTATCCTTACTTTTAACTTTTAATATTTAACTTTTAATATTAATATCAATAAGCCCTTTTGTCGCTTCCTTCATAAAAATTAATGAAAGCATCATTTACCACACGGTTTCCGCCGGGCGTTGGATAATCGCCCGTAAAATACCAGTCGCCAGGATGATTTGGGCAGGCAATATGTAAATTATCAACCGATTGGAAAATGATTTCAACTTCCGCATTAATTTCCGGAGTTTTTAGCATTTCGGCAATTTTGTCGGAAATTTGTTCATCGGTAAACTGGTCGTAAATGGCTTTTACTTCATTTTTCAATTCTATATCTTCCAAATGTTTTTGGCTCAGGCAATTTACATAAACCTCTTTAATGATATGCTCTTGGTTGGTTTGTTTCAACAGTTCCAAAGCGGCCCTGAAAGCGATAAAATCGCCCAATTTTGCCATATCAATTCCGTAACAATCGGGATAACGAATTTGCGGTGCCGAGGAAACCACAATAATTTTTTTAGGATTTAATCGGTCTAAAATCCGGATAATGCTTTTCTTTAAAGTCGTTCCGCGCACAATACTGTCGTCAATAATCACCAAATTGTCGGTTGGTTTCACAATGCCGTAAGTGACGTCGTAAATATGCGCCACCAAATCGTCTCTGCTGGTGTCATCGGCAATAAATGTCCGCAATTTTGCGTCTTTAATGGCCAATTTTTCAAAACGCGGTATTTCAGCCAATATTTCAGTCACTTTTTCGGCCGACAAGCTGCGTTGTCCTTTTAAAATAGCAGCCGTTTTTTGCACATTTAAAAAATCTACGGCAGCTTCACGCAATCCGTAAAAAGAAGTTTCCGCTGTATTAGGAATGTAAGAAAAAACCGTGTTTTTTAAATCGCCTTTTATTTTATCCGCAATTTGTGGAAACACCAATTTCCCCAAATTTTTTCGCTCGGTATAAATATCTGCATCGCTTCCTCTGGAGAAATAAATGCGCTCAAAAGAACAGGCTTTGTTTGGCATCGGTTCCTTGATTTTAGCCATAGAAATTTTTCCGCTGCGTTTTATGATTAATGCGTGGCCGCGCTCAATTTCTTTAACATCTTTTAGGGCAATATTAAAAACAGTTTGTATCGCCGGACGTTCTGATGCAACCACCACAAATTCATCATCTGCATAATAAAAGGCAGGGCGAATTCCCGAAGGATCGCGTAACACAAACGCATCGCCGTGACCCAACAAACCAGCCATTGCATAACCGCCGTCCCAATTCTTAGCCGATTTTTTCAATATTTTTTTGATGTTGATGCGTTCTTCAATCATAGGAGACGCTTCCTTTTTGGTAACGCCAAATTCCTTTTTGATTTTATCATACAATTTGGCAACTTCATCATCTATAAAATGCCCTATTTTTTCCATGACAGTCACGGTATCGGTCATTTCTTTCGGATGTTGCCCTATATCAACCAAATCATTAAACAAGCGTTTAGAATTGGTCATATTGAAATTTCCCGCAACAATCAAGCATTTGTGCATCCAGTTGCTTTGGCGTAAAAACGGGTGAACGCTTTCAATACTGTTTTTTCCAAAAGTACCGTAACGCACGTGTCCCAAATACAGATTTCCAATGTAAGGGGCATTGTTCAGTTGCCATTCCACATCATCAATTTTATCGGGAAATTCGATATTTAAACTGTTTAATCGGCCATTAATTTGGTCAAAAATGTCCTGAATGGGTTGGTCTTCGTTTGAGCGAATACGGCTGATATAGCGCGTTCCCGGCGGCACGTTAAATTTGATGCTTGCCAAACCTGCACCATCCTGACCGCGATTGTGCTGTTTTTCCATCAACAAATACATTTTGTTTAAGCCGTAAAAAGCCGTTCCGTATTTGTCTTTATAATATTGTAATGGTTTTAGCATTCTAACCATTGCAATTCCACATTCATGTTTAATAGCGTCGCTCATAGTAGTAGTATTAATTGTGAATTCAATAAAAAAATTCCGCACACAAGCGGAATTCATTTTAACCTAATTCAATTTCAAATTGTGTCAATTGTTTAAATTGCAATAATCTTTTTTGTATTTCCTGATGCGTTAAATTTTCCATGCGCTCGGTGCCAAATTTCTCCACACAAAACGAAGCCAAATTTGACCCTGCAATCACCGCGCGTTTCATATTTTCAAATGAAATATCTTCTGTTTTTGTGATATGTCCAATAAATCCGCCGGCAAAAGTATCGCCAGCTCCTGTTGGATCGAAAACTTCTTCCAACGGCAATGCCGGCGCAAAAAATACATTGTCGCCGTTAAACAACAAAGCTCCGTGTTCGCCTTTTTTGATGACCACATATTTAGGACCCATTTCCTGGATTTTTTGAGCCGCTTTTACCAAAGAATATTCTCCCGAAAGCTGGCGCGCTTCTTCATCGTTGATGGTAATTACGTCTATTTTCGCAATCACTTCCATCAATTCGCTCCAGGTATTGTCCATCCAAAAATTCATCGTGTCCAACACCACCAATTTTGGGCGTTTTGGAATTTGATTGATTACCGACATTTGAACGGCAGGATGTAAATTTCCTAAAATTAAATAATCGGTATCTGTAAAATCTTCGGGAACAACAGGTTTGAAATTTGCCAAAACGTTTAAATCGGTGATTAAAGTGTCACGCGAATTTAAATCGTTGTGGTATTTACCGCTCCAGAAAAACGTTTTTTCGTCCTCAATAATTTCAATGCCATCGGTATTGATGTTTCTGAGATTTAATTTTTCTAAATATTTCTTCGGAAAATCACCTCCAACAACAGAAACAATGCCTGAATAAATGCCAAATTGTGATGCGGAAAGTGAAATATAGGTTGCGGAACCTCCTAAAATTTTGTCCGTTTTTCCAAACGGTGTTTCAATGGCGTCAAAAGCAACGGTTCCAATAATTAGTAGTTTACTCATATTTTATGGTAGTTAACACACATCTAAACAGGATTAATTTGTCTAATATTTTTTTTAGAATATAGATGTGTTTACTTTTGCAAAAATAAGTTTAAAAAATGACTATCAAAGAAATACAAGAAGAAATTATAGACGAGTTTTCCTTTTTTGAAGATTGGATGGAACGCTATGAATATATTATAGAATTGGGAAAATCATTGCCAATGATTGCGGATGAATTTAAAATCGATTCGAATTTAATTTCTGGCTGCCAATCGAAAGTTTGGTTGCATTCTGAATTTGAAGGCGACAAAATTAAATTTACGGCCGACAGTGATGCCATTTTAACCAAAGGAATTGTTGCGCTTTTGTTGCGCGTTTTCAACAACCAAAAACCGAAAGATATTCTTGATGCCGATTTATATTTTGTGGATAAAATTGGCTTGAAAGAACATTTATCGCCAACCCGCGCCAACGGATTGGTGTCTATGATTAAGCAAATAAAATTGTACGCATTGGCTTTTCAGTCTAAAATGTCTTAAAAAGACGGAAGTCGGGAGACGGAAGTAGGAAGTCTCAAAATATTCATTTGCTAGCGCGAGCGTCTCGCTCGTGCTTTTGTTAAACTAATCACGTAGTCACAGGCTGGAAGCTCGCCAGCAGGTTTTAACATAAAAGTTAGGTCTGTCAGCAGTCCATCATTCATTTTTTCCAATTTTCACGCCTGATGGCATAAACCAACTCGTCCAACAACTCACCATTTTTGATTAATATACTGTCAAACCTTCCTTCTAAAATGAAATTATTTTTCTCTAAGACCTTTTGTGAAGCAATATTTGTCCCATATGGCCTTGCAAATACTCGGTCAATGTCATAAGTTGAAAACGCAAATTCAACCATTTTTTTTATTGCATCACTAATAATGCCTTGTCCCCAAAATTGTTCGGCCAGCCAGTATCCCAGTTCGGCATTTTTTCTATAAATGTCGTCTTGCGGGTGAATTCCTATTCCGCCAACTGCTTTCCCGTCAATGTCAATTGCAAAAATATGGATTGGGTTGTCTTTTGTTGCAAATTCAATAAATGCTTTTCCGTTGACTTTATTATAAGGATAAGGAAATTTGTCGGTCATATTTTTTGCTATTTTCCAATTGTTGGCATAGTTAACCAAGCTGTCTAAGTCATCCAAAGTCCAAGGTCTTATTTTATATTTCATTTAAATGCTGTTTTATTGTCGTTTAGTTATTTATTGCAAGTGATGAAGGTTTGATGCTTGGATTGTTTCAAAGTTTAGCATTGTTATCCCTTTGAATAAAATTAGTAATTTTTTAGCAAATACAAAGTAAATGCGAGTCTTGGCTGAAAAAATGGCATTTTTTAGAAAAAAACAGAACTTTAAATTTTAGGTTGTTTCACGAGCGTCTCGCTCGTGTACTACCAATATCAAAAGCAGGATTTGTCTTGATTTTATTAAAACTACAATAAATAACGACAAAAGGGATCGCTTTTATCATTTTTTTAAATAAAAAAGCAGCGTGAGTGTTATTCAAGCTGCTAATTCGTAATTTATTAAATGGCTTTTAAATTAAAACATCATTTTAATAAGCCATTTCCACAATTTTCTCCACATCGCTTGGCGTTACGTTTTGGCGTTCGCCCAAACCTTTCCAGCCGCGCTCTGTAAAACGTTTTGAAATTATTTGGGCTGTTCCTTTATAGTCGTTTGTATAGTCAGACAAAGCGGTTTTAATGCCCAATGAATTAAAAAAGGTTTTGGTATTTTCAATTCCGGCTTTGGCTTTTTCTTCTAAAGTGCCATCGGTAACGTTCCAAACACGTTCGGCATATTGCGCCAGTTTTTCCTTTTTGTTTTCAAAATTATAGGTGTAATGGCTTGGCAAAATAATGGCCAGGGTTCTTGCGTGGTCAATACCAAACAAAGCTGTTAATTCGTGGCCCATCATATGTGTGGCCCAATCAGTTGGCACGCCTTTTTGTATCAAACCGTTCAGCGCCATCGTGCAACTCCACATAAAGTTTGCTGCGGCATTGTAATCGGCAGGATTTTTCATAATTTTTGGGGCCACTTCAATCAAGGTCTGCAAAATACTTTCCGCAAATCGGTCTTGCAACATCGCGTCTGTCGGATAGGTTAAATACTGCTCCATCACATGCGTAAAGGCATCAGCCAATCCGTTGGCAATTTGTTTTTCGGGAATCGACTGCACCACTTGCGGATCTAAAACCGAAAACACAGGAAACAATCCCGGTCCGCCCATCACCAATTTTTCCTTGGTTTCCCTGCGGGTAATCACCGCGCCCGAGTTCATTTCAGAACCGGTTGCAGGCAAAGTTAATACCGAGCCAAAAGGCATTCCTTTCAAACTTCGTTCGCTGTTTTTTAAAATATTCCAAGGATCTTCTCCTTCGTAAACTGCCGCTGCCGATAAAAATTTAACACCGTCAATCACCGAACCGCCACCAACTGCCAATAAAAAAGTGATGTTTTCGCTTTTAATAACTTTTAAAGCGTCCATTAAAACCGCATATTCCGGATTTGCGGGAATGCCGCCAAATTCCAGCACTTCAAAATTTGTAAGTGCCGCTTTTACCTGATTGTAAACACCGTTGTTTTTGATGCTTCCGCCTCCATAAAGCAGCAATACTTTTGCGTTTTCGGGAATTTCTTCTGATAACTTCGCTATTTGGCCTTTTCCAAATAATATTTTGGTCGGATTTTGAAAATCGAAATTGTTCATATATTTATTTTTTAAATGATTTATAATTGATTTAGTCGATGATGGTCACCAAATCTTCTTTGCTTTTTCTAACTTTGGTGAGGTTTACCAACCAGTCTTTATCGGCATTTCTATAACCAACAGGCAATAAAACCACGCTTCTGAGTCCTTTTTCGCGAAGTCCTAAAATTTTATCCACCGCTGCCGGATCAAAACCTTCAATTGGGGTGGTGTCAACTTTTTCAAAAGCTGCTGCAACTATGGCAACGCCAAAAGCGATGTATGCTTGTTTTGATGCATGAATAAAATTTTCTTCGGCATCTTTTTGCGGATAAATATTTAATAATTGCTGACGGTAATTTTCCCAGCCTTCATTTTTTTTGTCGCGAATGGTATTTGTCAAGTCGAACATTTTATTGATGCGCTCTGGTGTATACGTGTCCCAAGCGGCAAAAACCAGCAAATGAGAACAGTCTGTCACCACAGATTGCTTCCAGGCAACGGCCTTAATTTGTTCTTTGATTTCGGGATTTGTGATCACCAAAATTTCAAAAGGCTGCAATCCGCTTGATGTTGGCGCCAATCTTGCCGCTTCAATTATGTTGTCTAATTTTTCTTGAGGCACTTTTTCACCGTTCATCGCCTTTGCGGCGTACCGCCAATTTAATTTGTCTATTAATTCCATATTTTTAGTTTGTAATTTATTTGTTTTTTGTCGGCAATAGTGCCATTTCCTGAATTTTATCCGATTCAATTATTTGAAGTCCAGGTTTCTCATTTGCCAAATAAATCATCGCTTTTGCGATGTTTTCGGCTTCTATGAGTCGGTATTTTTTTAATTTTCCAACCATCAATGGTTGCAGCAATTTAAAGATCGCAATGCCAATTTTTTCCATCGGCCTGTTTTCATGTCTGTTTCCGCCAATAATGGACGGACGTAAAATGTAGGTGTGCTTAATTTTTTCCGACAAAACGGCCTGTTCCATTTCGCCTTTGGTTTTGTTATAAAAAACGCCGCTTTTTGCGTTGGCGCCCATCGCCGAAACCACTAAAAAAGTTGGAATCTGATTTTCTTTTGCCAGTTTTGCAGCTGTTGCCGGAATGCCAAAATCAATCTTTTTATACTGTGTTTTGTCGGGTGTTTTTTTTGCCGTGGTTCCAATGCAAACAAATACTTCATCGGCGTTAAAATCTTCCTTAAAATTTTCCAAGGCCAACATATCTCCAACTATTTCAATCACTTTTGATGAAGTGTTTTCAGTTTTCTTTCTTGAAAACAGTTTGATGGTTTCATACCGTTCATCAGCGATTAATTTTGCTAACAGCTGTTGCCCCGTTAATCCGGTAGCGCCTAAAATAATGGCTGTTTTTCCCATAATTTAAATTTTTATTGCGTTCCATGCCGAATCAAATGCATCGGTCAGATGTTTTGAGGTTAATTCAAAATCATTTCTTTTTTGCATCGTCATTAAAAATGCCAGCGGATAAATGGTGAAAGCATACAAAAGATAGGGCGAAATATTTTTAATGACGCCTTCTTTTTGTCCGCGTTCCCATAAATCGAGCAGTGGTTGCAGATTTTTTAAGCCTTCCTGTCGGCTTTCTTCATCAATCATTGTTGCGATATTGTCGCATTGCGATAAAAAATTTGCTTCTTCAACCTGATTTAATTTGAAATGGGCAATGTTTCGCCAAATAAGTTCAAAGCTATTTTTCACAGGCAGATTTACAAAATAATCTTTAAAAGCAGCGATGCTGAAACTTGCTTTATTCTCTAAATACAATTGATTGATCAAATCCTGTTTGTTCTCAAAATAAATGTAAATGGTTGCAGGAGAAACGCCGGCCATTTTTGCTATTTTCGACATAGGTGCATCGTGAAAACCGTTGTTGTTCACCAAATGAAGCGTGGCGTTTAGCAGCGCAATTCGTTTTTCGTTACTTTTTGTGCGTTTTGCCATCGTTAATTTTTCAGGTGTTTTGCTGCATTATTTTTGATTTTCCAGATAAGGAAAAGCAATAAAAATTGAATTGGAAGCCTTATCCAAGCAGCTGTTTTACTGCCAATAACCGGTGTTTCGGAAATTACGTCCCAAATATGGATCGGCAAAAAAAGCAACAAGAGCACAAAAATTCCCCAAGCGGCAATTTTGGCGTATTTTTTAAAGAACAAAAGCACTCCAAAAAGGACTTCAAAAACGCCAGAAACGTAAACGATCTCCATTTTTAAGGGCAAAAATTGAGGAACGTAAGGCACAAAAAATTCAGGTTTTAAAAAGTGTTGTACGCCGGCATAAATCATAAATAGGGCGAAAACTATTTTTAAGACGGACCAAATGTTGAAGGATGGATTCATAATTATCGATTTTATTTGGCAAAGATACATAAAATATTTACAAAATGAACGTTCATTCGTTTTGTAAAATGGTTAATCCTAAAAAATTGTTATTTTTGCAGAAATACCGGAATTATGGGAACCAATAAAAAACCAAGCGAGCTTCATCCTAACAACAAACATAACAAAGGTTATGATTTTGCCGAATTGTGCGAAGCATTTCCGCCGCTGAAATCATTTTCATATGTGAATGCTTACGGAACCGAAACCATCGATTTTGCCAACCAAAAAGCGGTAAAAAGTTTGAATACGGCCTTGTTGTTTAAAGATTACAAAGTTAAATTTTGGGAATTCCCCGATGACAATTTATGTCCGCCCATTCCCGGTCGTGTCGATTATATCCATTATTTGAATGATTTATTGAAAGCCTCAGGAATTTCTGAAAACGCAAAAGTGTTGGACATTGGCACCGGAGCAAATTGTATTTATCCGCTTTTGGGAAATGCGGAATATGGCTGGCAATTTACAGGAACGGATATCGATGCGAAATCTTTAGGATTTGCCGAATTAATCGTCAAAAAGAACGGATTGGAGCAATCCATCAAACTGCTGAAGCAAGCGCATTCTACCCAGGTTTTAAAAGGAATTATAACCGAAACCGATGAATTTTCGGCAGCCATGTGCAATCCGCCGTTTTACGGTTCACAAGAAGAAGCGATGCAAGCCAATACGCGAAAATTGATAGGTTTGGGAAATGAAAACGATTTGAACCTGCGGAATTTTGGCGGAAAACAACAGGAATTGTGGTATAAAGGTGGCGAAAAAGCTTTTCTTCATACGTATTTGTATGAAAGTTCTATGTTTAAAACGCAATGTTTTTGGTACAGCACCTTGGTCTCCAAAAAGGAAAATGTGGAAGGAATGTGCGATTCCCTTAATAAATTAAAGGCAACCGATATTAAAATTATCCCGATGCATCAGGGCAATAAAATTACCCGAATTGTGGCCTGGACTTTTTTAACCGAAGAGGAGCAAAAAGACTGGAATTCAGCAAAAATATAAGATCAATTTTCAATATAAATAAAAAAAACGGGCGCAATTTGCGCCCGTTTTTCACTTTTTCATTTCATAGCAATTTCTCCCATTATTTGGTTCCTAACAGCAACATTTCACTCACAATAATTTCGGTCACATATCTTTTAACGCCATCTTTGTCGTCGTAACTTCTTGAAGTTAATTTGCCTTCAATGGCCACTTCTTTTCCTTTTTCCAAATATTTTTCAACAATTTCAGCTGTTTTTTCCCAGGCAACAACATTGTGCCATTGGGTATCCGTAACTTTTTCTCCTTTTGCATTTTTGTAGGTTTCATTTGTGGCGATAGAGAATTTTGCCAATTTTTTTCCCGATTCTAAAGTGATGATTTCAGGATTGTTTCCTAAGTTTCCAATTAACTGTACTTTGTTTCTTAACGTACTCATAAGATAAGGTTTTAAATTTAAGTCGAATGTCATTAGTTCAATTCAACAGGGCAAATGTAAGTTGGGTATTTTGTGTTATTCGGTTGGTATTTAATTACTTTCGATTGTAAATGTTTGTAGTCGCTTGTAAACGGATAATATTTAGTACATTTGACCTTATGCTACTAAAAAAAACTCAAATGATTCAAGGATTTAGAAATGAAATTTGGACGCCCTTTTCCAATGAAAATTGGTGCGAGGAAGATGAATACATGGTTTCTAACTATGGACGCGTAAAAAAGAAAAAAGTTCACGAAGAAAATTGGCGGCTTTCCCCAACCTCGTTAATAAATGGCTACGAATCTTTTGGCATTGTAAAAAAAGGCAAATTAAGCAAGTCGGCCTATTATCTGCACAAGGCCGTCGGCATTTTATACGCGGAAAAACGGGAAGATCAAAATATTGTCATTCATTTGGATTTTGATAAATTAAACAATGTTGCTGCCAATTTAAAATGGGTAAATAGAACTGAAATGTCTTTACACCATAAAAAAAATCCGAAAATAATTGCAAGAATTGGCCAGGTAACCACTTCAAAATTAACTGAAGGCCGTGTCAGAATCATAAAAAAGAAAATGTTGGACCCAAACCGAAGAACCCGAGTGCGTTTAATCGCCAAACAATTTGGCGTTTCAGAAATGCAGTTGTACCGAATTAAGTGGGGCGAAAATTGGGGCCATATAAAAATTGATTAAAAAATATTTAAACTAAATTATAATTGCAGCAACTGTTAAATCAAAATAGTGTTTTGGGCGTTACCCGCCAGCCGGCGGGTCGTGCTTTTCACTGCAATCCGTCATTGCGAGCGGAGCGCGGCAATCTGTTCATCATATTGCATAATAAGCTCGCAACGCCGGGATTTCCGTTACAATCACTAACGCAGCTTGAGGTGAAAACAAAAAATCAAATTTAATTCAGCTTTAATAAATGCTGTAATTATTAGAAAATTGCCAATAAAAAAGAAAAAATTGATATGAAAACAAAATGCCTGGAATGCGATGAACCTTTTAGCGGGAGAATCGATAAAAAATTCTGTTCGGATTATTGCCGAAACAGCTACAACAACAAAGTTGACAAAGACAGCAAAAATTTAATCAGAAACACGAACAACTGGCTTAAAAAAAACCACCGATTACTTTCTGAATTGAACGAATCGGGTAAAACCAAAGTCACCAGAAGAAAACTGCTGGACGGGAATTTCGATTTTAATTATTTCACCTCCATTTATACCACAAAAACCGGCAACACTTATTTTTACATTTATGATCAAGGTTATTTGGCTTTGGAAAATGATTATTATTTGTTGATTAAAAAGGAATAATAACAGTTTTTTTTCTAGCGCGAGCTTGCAGCTCGTGACTGTGAAAATTTATAAGTTCACAAAGTAAAGGTTAGCATAGGGTTGTTCTTAACCGCAAATTTCGCAAAGAAAATTCGCAAAGGGCCTTTAGATTTGAATTATAAATGATGAATTTTAGATTTTAAAATATCAATTATTCACTATTGACCTGTCGACAGATTCGAGTTGCGTTAGGGATTGAGCGGTTTGTTTGAGCTCTTTTTGAGTTGCTTTTCGCAACTAAAAAAAGCGAGTAGCGAATGCCCGGCCCGCCAACTGGCGGGGAACGCCCACCAAAAAGGCAGGCAGATCCTAAATAAAAACACTTTTTTGATGAAATAAATAATGTTTAACCTGAATAAACCCCGTTAAAATTTATTTTCCACTTCGGCGGCTTCCAACATTAAAAAGTGCAAGTCGGTATTTTTGATATAGGGTTTTAACAGGTCGCTTCCGGGTCCAAATAGCGCCAATTCCACATAATCGGCAGAATGGTCCATACTGATCCAGCCCACGGAATTGTGTTGTTTTTGGATTTGCGCAAAGGTTTCAAAAGGCAAATGTTTTGGGTTGTATAAACCGTCATCAGATTTTAAATCGCTGTAATATCCCAATATCAATTTGGCTTCTTCATCGGTTGGCGTAAATTTATTGGCGTATTCAATGCGTTCTTTTGCCTGTGAAATGGAGGTTTCTTTTCCAAATCCGTTTAAAATCCACTCGTTGGTATGTTTGTAGTTTTGGAGGGTGTCAAAATTGTCGTTGGCATTTTTGCCATAAATAATTCCCGGATTTGCATTTCCGTGATCGGTGGTTATGATGACCAAAGTATCGTTATTTTTTTCGGCAAAATCGATGGCCACTTTTATGGCTTCATCATGCGCAACCTGATCGTAAAGTAAGCCGGCAATATCGTTTCCGTGCGCTGCCCAATCCACTTTTCCCGCTTCAACCTGAAGCACAAAACCTTTAGGATGATTTTTCATCATATCAATGGCTTTTTGGGTCATTTCGCCCAGTGTAGGAATTTTTTCTGTAAGTTCTTTGTTGCTTTCCCGGTCTTTTGAATAGGGAAGTCCGTCGTTGTAAAAAACACCCAAAATTGGTTTTCCGCTATTGGCGGCAAGCATTTCATTTCTTGTTTTCACCACTTGATATCCTTTAGCTTCAAATTCCTGATACATATCGCGTTTGTCTTTCCGGTGTTCCGAAGCAAAATAATTATTTCCGCCACCCATCATCACATCAAATCTTTGCTGTAAATATTCTTCGGCGATAAAATCTTGGTCATTTCGTCTTTTGCTGTTGATGCAAAATCCGGCCGGAGTTGCGTGGGTAATTGGAACCGTGGTCACACAGCCTGCCATTTTACCTGCTTTTTTAAACTTTTGCCAAATAGGCAAATGCGCTTCTCCGTTTGAGCCAATATTTAAAGCGCCATTGTTAACCCTAACACCGCCGCCCCAGGAAGAACTTGCAGCTGCAGAATCGGTTACGATGGAATTTGCCGAAGCCATATCCATTAAAGCGCGATTTACGCGGTTGTCTTTATACAATTGCAACCAATTGCTTCCTTTTCCAGTTTTTCTTGAAAGGTAAATATCCATCATATTTAAGGTTCCGGAACTCATTCCGTCACTCACGATAACAATGATATTTTTGGCTTTTTTATTGCGCTTTTTGTCGTCAAAATCTAACGAGGAAGCTGCAATATCAAAGGGGTTTAACAAGGAAGTTCCAAGCGCGAAAAGCGAACCGTTTCTAAAAAATTTTCTTCTGTCCATAAGGGTTGTAATAAAAAAATATTTGGCAAATATAAAAGATTAAAAAACAAAAGATGTTACGTATGTTTTAATAATTTGTTAATTAGGGTGAAAAATTTTAACAGATTGGTATTTTATTTTCTTGATAATCTAAAAAATAAACTAAATTTAAATAATTGAATTTATACACTATGATTCCGAAAAAACACCACCAAATTGTCTCACTATTCGTAATAGGATTCACAATTTTTTATAGTTTTTATTCCTTAATGCCTTCGTCAAAAATTGAAAAAACCAGTTCTTTAACCGAGTTCTCTTCCGAAAAAGCGTTGTTGCAATTAAAAGAAATTACCAAAGAACCTCATTTTACGGGTTCGCCGGAACATGAAACTGTCAGAAATTACCTTGTTTCCGAACTTGAAAAATTAGGCTTGCAAGTTGAAATTCAGGAACAAATGGCGGTGAACAAGAAATGGAGAGCGGCCACAAACAACAAAAATATTTTAGCGCGCATTAAGGGAAGCAGAAACGGAAAAGCCTTATTGTTGCTTTCGCACTACGATTCCAATCCGCATTCTTCTTTGGGCGCAAGTGACGCCGGAAGCGGGGTGGTGGTTATTTTGGAAGGAGTGCGGGCTTTTTTGGCGAAAAAGGAAATGCCGAAAAACGACATCATTATTTGTATTTCTGATGCGGAAGAACTGGGTTTGTTGGGAGCCAACGCTTTTGTGAATCATCATCCGTGGGCAAAAGAAGTTGGATTGGTGTTGAATTTTGAAGCGCGCGGAAGCGGAGGCCCAAGTTATATGCTGCTTGAAACCAACGGCGGAAACAAAAAATTAATCGAAGCTTTTCAACAGGCAGACAGCCCTTATCCGGTGGCCAATTCGTTAATGTACAGCATTTATAAAATGTTGCCAAACGACACCGATTTAACCGTTTTTAGGGAAGATGCAGATATTGATGGCTATAATTTTGCTTTTATTGATGACCATTTCGATTACCACACGGTTCAGGATTCTTATGAGCGAATGGATATGAATACTTTCAATCACCAAACGTCTTATTTAACTTCAACACTGAATTATTTTGCCAATGCCGATTTGGATAATTTGAAATCGGAAACAGATTATGTGTATTTTAATTTCCCTTATCTCGGATTGGTTTTTTATCCGTTTTCTTGGGTAATTCCTATGTTCATAGTTTGCGCAATTTTATTTTTTGTGATGTTACACTTTGGCGTTTTAAAAAAGAAATTGACCGTTAAGGGAATTGTAAGAGGGTTTTATCCGTTTTTGGCTTCATTGGTAACTTCCGGCGCTTTGGCATTTTTTGGCTGGAAATTGTTGTTGAAAATCCACCCGCAATACAACGATATTTTGCAGGGCTTTACCTACAATGGCTATTACTATATCGCCGCATTTGTATCGTTGACATTGGCAATATGTTTTTGGTTTTACAAAGATTACTTCATCAAAAGAACCAAGCAGGATTTATCGGTTGCTCCTTTATTTTTATGGCTGGTAATCAACGGATTTGTTGCGTTTTATTTGCCTGGTGCTGGATTTTTTATACTGCCTGTCCTGTTTTTATTTGGCATATTTATGATCGCTAAATTTTCGATTTCCAAAGTTGATACCTTGTTAATTTTTACGCTGTTCAGCATTCCGGTGCTTATTATATTTGCGCCTTTGGCGAAAATGTTTCCGGTTGGGCTCGGACTTAAAATGTTGGTGGTTTCGGCGGTGTTTACCGTGTTGCTGTTCGGATTTCTGGTGCCGGTTTTTGCGCAATATAAAGACCATAAAAAGCTAAGTCTGCTATTTTTGTTCATTGGTTTTATGGCGTTGATTTCTGCTTCGGTATATTCAGGATACAGTATTGACCGCAAAAAACCCAACAGTGTTGTATATGTTTTTGACAGCAATAAAAATGAAGCGTATTGGGCAAGTTACAATGCAGAAACAGATGATTTTACCAAACAATTCTTGGGTAAAAATCCAACAAAAGGCAGTTACGACGGAAATACTACGGCAAGCAAATACAAAACGGGCATACAATTGCACGCAAAAACTGAAATCATAAATTTGGAAAAACCAATAATTTCAATAGTTTCAGACACCATTGTTGGCACAGACAGAAAACTGACTTTGCGCATTGAGTCACCTCGAAATGCCAATAAAATTGAGTTGCTGACCAAAACGCCAATTAAATTTAAATCGTTTATGGTTAATAATGAACCGGTTAAAAATGACAGAAACAGCGAATATGTTTTTTCGGTGGAAAAAGGCACCATTATGAATTTTTACAGAACCAGCAAAGAAGAAATTATAGACATTGAATTTGTGGTTGATAAAAATCAAGTGATGGACATTGATATATTGGAAGCTAAATACGATTTGTATACCAATCCGCAATTCAAAATAACGCCAAGAAACGAAGTTATGATGGCAATGCCTTTTGTGCTGAATGACGCCACCATCATAAAAACCAACATCAAATTATAAATATGAAAAAAGTAATTATTTTAATTTTTTTAACCACTGTGTTTTTCTCTTGCAAAGAAAAACAAAAAGAAGAAGCTGAATTTATGGATGAAACGGTTTATTTAAAACCCGAATTAAACGATAAAAGTGCCAATTATTTATACCATTTTGCATTTGAATGCATAGCGCAGGAATATCCAAATAATTTGGGGCAGGTTTTGGGAAATAAATCCTATTTAAAAGAACCTTCCGAGTTACATCCTGCATTTTATGGCTGTTTCGACTGGCATTCATCGGTTCACGGTCACTGGACGTTGCTTAATATTATGAAGGAATTACCCAATTTTGAGCACAATGAAGCCATTTTGAAGAAACTCAAAACCACCATCACCAAAGAAAATATTTTACAGGAAGTTGACTATTTTGATGATGAACACAACAAAAATTTTGAACGCACTTACGGCTGGGCCTGGTTGTTGAAAATTGCGGAAACCTTGCAGGATTGGGACAATCCGGAGGCTAAATTGATGTACGAAGATTTAAAACCTTTGGTAGAACTCATTGAAAAAAAATACATGGAATTTTTGCCGAAATTAAACTATCCGATTCGGGTTGGAGAACACCCAAACACCGCTTTCGGATTGTCTTTGGCCTTGGATTATGCCAAAAAATATTCCCCGGAATTGGCATTGCTGATCACTGAAAAAGCAAAAACCTATTATATGAACGATCAAGGTTGTCCGGTTACCTGGGAGCCGGGCGGATTTGATTTTTTATCGCCTTGTTTGCAAGAAGCGTCATTGATGTTGAAAGTGTTGCCAAAAGAGGAATTTATTGTTTGGTTCGATGCTTTTTTGCCTGGTTTCAGAAATAATCCGGCGAAATATTTGGAAGTTGCCGAAGTTACGGATCGCTCCGACGGAAAGTTGGCGCATTTGGACGGACTTAATTTTAGCCGCGCCTGGTGTTTGTATGAAATTGGAAAGGCTTTGGATAACGATAAAATGATCAATTTGGCAAACAAACATTTTCAGTACAGTTATGAAAAAATGGATTCAGGCGAATATGCCGGAGCCCATTGGCTGGCTTCTTTTGGCTTGTATGCGATATTGAAAAGCAACTAAATTTTTTATATTAACAAAAAAAAACAGTCTAATTTTAAAAAAAAATTTGACTGTTTTTTAGCTTAAAACTATATATTGTTTTTCAACTTTAAGTACTTTTTAGTTAAAGTTTTATTTGTATTGGGTAATGCGCAAGGTATTTGCCATTCCTCTTTCTTTAACCGGCATAGAAGTGATATTTATGGCAAAATCGCCCTCTTTGATATAGCCTCTTTCGTGTGCCATACTGTTGATATCTTCAATGGTCTCGTCGGTACTCACAAAACGGTCGTAAAATACGCCTTTAACGCCCCATAATAAATTAAGCATCGCCAAAATTCTTCTGTTTGATGAAAATACCAAAATGTTTGATTTTGGTCTCCAGGAAGAAATATGGAAAGCGGTATAGCCTGTATCTGTTAAGGTTGTAATCACTTCCGCAGAAATGGCATCAGCAAGTATTGCAGCCTGATGGCAGATTACTTTTGTGATGTAACGCTCATTAATGCATCCTATGGTTTGATCTGGAATTTTAATTAAAGGCGAATTTTCAACACTTTCAATAATTCTTCGCATTTGTTTGATAACCTCTAACGGAAACGCACCTACCGAAGTTTCTCCGGACAGCATTACGGCATCGGCACCATCCATAATAGAATTGGCCACATCGTTCACCTCTGCTCTTGTAGGAACCTGATTGGTGATCATCGTTTCCATCATTTGGGTAGCAATGATTACGGGAATGTGTGCTCTTTTGGCTTTTAACACCAAACGTTTTTGAATTAAAGGAACCTCTTCCATTGGAACTTCAACACCCAAATCGCCGCGAGCAACCATTAATCCATCACAGTAAGGCGTTAATTTATCAATGTTTGCAACCGCTTCAGGTTTTTCAATTTTTGCGATGATCGGAATTTTATGTGGAGAATTTGCTGCGATTAAATCCCTAAGCTGAATTAAATCCTCCGCAGTTCTTACAAAAGAAAGGGCAATCCAGTCGGCTTCCATTTTAATGGCAAACAAGGCATCTTCAATATCTTTTTTTGTAAGCGCAGGCAAGGAGATTTTAGTGTTTGGCAAGTTCACCCCTTTTTTAGAATTTAAATAACCGCCGCGCAAAACTTTGGTGGTAACTTCCGTATCTCTGTCGGTTGCGGTAACTTCAAACAATAATTTACCGTCATCAACCAAAATATGCTCACCAACCTGCACGTCTTTCGGGAATCTTTTATAGGTCATAAAAGCCTTTTCTTGTGTTCCTTCGCACTTTACGGTTGTAAAGGTAAATGTGTCGCCAAGATTAAGGAATACGCCTTCGCCCATAACGCCAACGCGCAATTTAGGTCCTTGTAAATCGGCCAAAACCGCTACGTGAAAACCGCGGCGCACGTTAATTTCCCTGATTATTTTAATTTTTTCTTCTACATCGGCATAATCGGCATGAGAAAAGTTAACCCGGAATACATTTACGCCGGCTTCCATCATGTTTTCCATTATTTCTACAGAGTTGCATGCAGGCCCTAGCGTTGCTACAATTTTTGTGCGTTTTCTATTTTTTTTCATAATTAAAATATGAGATTTTCTTTCGATTTTAAGGTGGTTGTTTCTATCGCGTATGAGGTTATTATTTGACTTATTTTTTTAAGTTCAATCACTAAATTTTGAATAAAATCTGCTTTATTGCATCCTTCAATTTTTAAAAAAAAGTCGACTTTCTTTTTTTCGGGAATTAGATAAGAAGTTGTGCTGTAATTTCCGCCAAATAAACCTTCTTTGTATTGGTTGTCAACAAGCGCAACATATTTGTTGTTGATTAAATAGTAATTGACAAAATTTAACTCATCTTTATATTCAAACAAAGGAAATTCAGCAGTTGAGTCCTGAAAATCTAAATGATCTTTATGCCGCGTCAGTTTAAAATTTAAAAAACTGTTTAATAGATAAGCCAATCTATAATCTTCTTCAGTTGAATGAATGCCAATTAATGAATAATCATCTTCTAAATCAAACGATAATAGTTGCATAAAAAGCTGTAAAATTTAGTTTGGCAAAAATACCATTGTTTAATTACAGTAACTAATAATATTACGAAATCGTATTCGTGAGTGCGCTTAACCTATAGGAAATTCGTTTTGGAAAGCAAAGAAGGCTCTTTTTGCGGCAACTTCTTCCGCTTTTTTCTTTGAAGTCGCTCTTCCTTTGGCGATAAGCTCACCGTTTAAAAAAAGTTTTACGCTAAATTGTTTTATGGCGTCATTTCCTGAATCTTCATAAACTTCAAAAACCAGTTCCTTCTTTTTCTTTTGGCACCATTCAATAAACAAACTCTTGTAGCTGGTAATTTTACCCTCAAGTTTCAGAATATCAACATAAGGAACAATGACTCTTTTGTTGATAAATTTTTCGCAGTAGGCGTATCCTCTGTCCAAATAAATGGCGCCTACCAAAGCTTCAAATATGTTTCCGTGAACATTTTCCCCAAAGTTTGAAAGGATGACATTGCTTCTGATAAATCGCAACAAATCCAAGTCTCGTCCCAGTTCGTTAAGATGCTCTCTGCTTACTATTTTTGATCGCATCTGGGTTAAATAACCTTCGTCTCCTGAAGGAACCACATGAAATAAATGTGCGGCTATAACGGTGCTGAGAATGGCGTCGCCTAAAAATTCAAGACGTTCGTAATTTAAAGGAAATCCAGTTTTTTTATCGAACTCTTTGATGGAGCGATGAACAAAGGCTTTTTGATAATGGGTGATGTTTTTAGGCTTAAATCCTAATATTTTACTTAAATCAGTATAAAAAACGTCCTCACTTTTTTTAGGACGAGAAGAAATTATTTTTCGAATGAAACCCATTCAGTATTGCTGTTAATCAAGTTTTTTAAAGAGTACACAGGCATTGTGTCCTCCAAATCCAAAAGTGTTGCTAATGGCAACTTTTACATCGCGTTTTTGTGCTTTATTGAATGTAAAGTTTAATTTACTGTCAATTTGATCATCATCTGTAAAATGATTGATGGTAGGTGGCACAATTCCGTATTTTATTGCCAAGATTGAAGCAATTGCTTCAACAGCCCCGGCAGCACCCAATAAGTGACCGGTCATTGATTTGGTTGAATTGATGTTTATAGTGTAAGCATGTTCACCAAAAACTTCTAAAATTGCTTTTGTCTCTGCAATATCGCCAAGTGGCGTTGAAGTTCCGTGCATGTTAATAGCATCAACATCTTCCGGTTTTAAACCAGCATCTCTTAAGCAGTTTTTCATCACATTGATGGCACCCAATCCATCTGGATGCGGTGCAGTGATGTGATAAGCATCGGCAGATAAACCACCACCAGCGAGTTCAGCGTAAATTGTTGCGCCTCTTGCAATTGCATGTTCGTACTCTTCTAAAATAAGTGCGCCCGCTCCTTCTCCCGAAACAAAACCATCTCTGTCTTTGTCAAATGGCCTTGAGGCAGTTGCCGGATCATCATTTCTTGTTGAAAGCGCCTGTAAAGCATTAAATCCGCCTATTCCAGCTATGGTTATAGTAGCTTCTGAACCACCTGAAACCATAACATCTGCGTGACCTAAACGAATATAATTTAAGGCATCGATAATCGCATTTGAAGATGATGCACAAGCAGATACCGTTGCGAAGTTTGGACCTCTAAATCCATATCTGATCGATATTTGACCGGGTGCAATATCCGCAATCATTTTAGGAATAAAGAAAGGATTGAATCTTGGAGTGCCATCGCCTTCGGCAAAAGTTAAAACTTCATTTTGAAAAGTTTCCAGTCCGCCAATTCCTGCGCCCCAAATAACACCAACGCGATCTTTATCTAATTTTTCTAAATCTAATTTTGAATCTACAATGGCTTCATCAGCAGCAACCATGGCATACTGGGTGAATCTGTCCATTTTACGGGCCTCTTTCCTGTCAAAAAATTGATTAATATCAAAATTTTTGAGTTCACAGGCAAAACGAGTTTTGAACTTGGTTGCATCGAAATGAGTTATTGGAGCTGCCCCGCTAACACCGTTGGCAAGCCCGTTCCAAAATTCTTCAATATTATTGCCAATAGGCGTTAACGCACCAAGTCCAGTTACAACTACTCGTTTAATCTCCATATTTTAAATTTACTTTTTTGCGGCTTCTATGTAGCTAATTGCTTGACCTACAGTGCCAATGTTTTCTGCTTGATCGTCTGGAATTTGAATGTCAAATTCTTTTTCGAATTCCATGATTAACTCAACAGTATCAAGTGAGTCTGCTCCTAAGTCGTTAGTAAAGCTAGCTTCTGTTGTTACTTCATTTTCGTCAACGCCCAATTTATCTACGATAATGGCCTTTACTCTTGATGCAATGTCTGACATAATTCTTTTATTTTAAATTTAATTACTCGGCAAAAATATAAAACTTTATTTAAATCAAAATCTTTTAATTCATAAAAGATCAAATTCAATGTTTTAAAATTAGGCAAAGTTTTTCTATTTACCCCATTATTGTTGGGTTTAATTCATTTTATTTGTTGTTTCAAAGAAGATAATAATTTAAACAGATGAAACGAGCTTGTCAAATTTTGATATACAAAGGAATTATTAAGGGCGAACAGCATCTGCTCCAGATAAACAATAAAATTTAGACAGATGAAACGAGCATTACAAATTTTGATACATAAGGTAATGTTTAATAGCGAACAGCATCTGTTCCAGATAAACAATAAAATTTAAACAGATGAAAAGTATTGCCATACTGGCCTCAGGATCCGGAACCAATGCTGAAAATATAATCAACTATTTTAAAAACAGCGAATCAATTTCAGTGACTCTTGTGCTGTCCAATAAAAAAGAGGCTAAAGTTTTGGAAAGAGCGAGCCGTTTGGGAATCCCGAACAGAAGTTTTGACAAAAATGATTTTATTGCTACTGATGAAGTGTTAAATCTTTTGAAAGAAAAAGCAGATTATTTAATTTTGGCCGGATTTTTATGGAAAATCCCAGCAAAAATAGTTGAAGCTTTTCCAAATAAAATCATCAACATTCATCCGGCGTTGTTGCCAAAATATGGCGGAAAGGGCATGTATGGAATGCATGTGCACAATGCCGTTGTTGAAAACAGGGAAAAGCAAACCGGTATCACCATTCATTACGTGAATGAAAATTATGATGAAGGCGCCATTATTTTTCAGAAAAGTTTTGACGTTTTGGAAAGTGATTCGCCTGAAGACGTAGCTGAAAAAATTCACAAATTAGAATACGAATATTTTCCAAAAGTCATTGAAAAAGCAATTATTAAAAATGGCCGATAAACCCAAAGTACATATTTATACAGATGGCGCCTGCAGCGGAAATCCGGGCCCGGGCGGCTATGGAATTGTGATGGAATGGGTGGGGAAACGTTACAGAAAAGAGTTTTCTGAGGGCTATAAAAAAACCACCAACAACCGCATGGAATTGCTGGCAGTCATTGTTGCCCTGGAAAATATGAAAACCACCGATGTGGAAATCACTATTTTTTCCGATTCAAAATATGTGGTGGATGCTGTTGAAAAAAAATGGCTTTTCGGCTGGCATAAAAAACAATTTAAAGGGGTAAAAAACCCCGATTTATGGAAGCGGTTTTTAGCGATTTACAATCCGAATAACACAAAATTTGAATGGGTGAAAGGACACAACAACCATATGCAAAATGAACGCTGTGACGTATTGGCCGTTGAAGCTTCAAAAAAAGTTAAACTGCAAGAAGATTTTGGCTATATCAATCAGTCAACACCACTTTTTTAATCAATTCTTCTTAATTTCTATGATTAAAGCACTTTTCTGATGATGATAAAAACGAAGATCATTGCGGTATAACTAATGAAAAACGGAATGATAAAAGCGGCCCACCCCAACACCAACATTACAGAAATTACAAGCAACTGAAAGCCCAGTCCAAAAGTGGAAACAGCGGTCATAAACCATTTGTTGAAAGGCTTGCTGCCTGTCGCTTTTTTATCCAAAAAATAAATTGTTTTGTCGAAAATGCCATAAAGAAGCTTATAAAGCGCAAAAAGAAAATTCACATTGCGCTGATTTTCTCCTTCTAAGGCGATGGGTGTTTTATCTTCAAAAACACGACTTGTGGTATCGCCGTTAAACTTGTTTCTGAGAATAACATAGTAATAATTGTACAAAGTTCCCTGCAATTGAATTCCGACAAAAGCCAGCAAAGCGTAAATTAAACGTGAATCCGTGATCTGCCAAAGCGCCAAAAAAATGAAGAAATTCAAAATGATATCGGCAACGGAATCAAAATAACGACCTGTATAAGAAGGCGTTTTTTTTATGCGCGCCAACTCGCCATCGGCGGCATCCAAAATGGATTTTAAAATCAGGAAAAATGCGGCGGCCCAATAATAACCATAAAGCATGCAGGCAATGGCAATTAATCCCGAAATAATAAACCAAACAGTTACATGAATTGGGGTGATTGAAGTTTCTTTAAGCGAATTTGCGATAATTCTGGCTGCAGGTCTTCCATAATCCGAAAGATCTATAAATTTGTGGTTTTTAGGTAATTTAGACATTTTGCTATTTTGTTCAGAGCATTTTTAATGACTTAGTTTCCTAAACGTTAAAACAGCACGTTTTTAATAAACCGCAAAGATACGTTTAATTATTTTTTAGTGCAGAATGTAAAAAATCGATTTATTGCTGGTAATAAAATATTAATAAAAATTTATTCTTCTGATACATCAAAGCTTTGCAGTTTGTTTAGCAATTCTTGAATGTTTTCCGGAGCATTGTTGTGGTCAAACTCAAAAGCATAAAGTTTGCCGTTGAAGTTTAGTTCAAATTCGCCTTTAATGGCTTTGTCCACCGCAAGATCATCAATAGAGACATTGCTTTTTATAAAGTCGAAATCAATTTTTTTAACCACTTCAATGATTTCATTTAACTGAATATCAGTCAGTTCTATTTGATGTGTTTCATTGTTTTTTGTAACTTCAAGCAAGTTATTTTCCAATTGAATGGCCATTTGAAATCCTCTTGTTTGTGCATTATAGTTTAGTGAAATACTGTCTTTTTTATCCTGGCTTTGGCAAGAAGTTAAAGATGCAAAAAGTAAAATTAAGGTCATTTTATAAAATTTCATTTTGAAGGATTTAATTATTTAAAGGTATAAAAAAAGGTGCCAAAAAGCACCTTTTTAATTTTTTAAAGCAAATCAGATTATTTTACCAAACTTTCTCTGGAGCCTCCAGCTGCAAAAATAGTTCTCATTCTGTCGTTTTGGCCATTTGAAAACATATACATACAGTCGTCGTAAACATAATCCATATAGTTCATGGTCATATCTGTTGAGCTGCAACGAACTGTTGGGTATTCTGGACATTCATAGTTAGGTCCGTCTGAACTTGGTGTGTCTAACACGTAATCATCTTGTTTACATCTGCCATCACCCCAAATATGGCGTAAGTTTAGCCAGTGGCCAACTTCGTGGGTTGCAGTTCTTCCATGTCCATATACACCACCTTTAGCGTTTTCACCAAAGTAATCAGATCCAATTACAATGCCATCGGTAGCTAAAGTTCCTCCTGGAAATTGGGCATATCCTAAAATTCCGCCGCCAATTTCGCAAACCCAAATGTTTAAATTATTTGCGGGATCAGTTGCGTTGATTCCTCCTTGGCTTGATAATTTCATAGCATCACTGGTTCCCCAAGTTGCTTTGGTGGAAACTTTTCTGACAACGCCTGCAAGTGTATAAGTGATGTTTACATTGGCAACCAAACCTGCAAATAATGTTGGAACACCACCTGTTTTAGGATTTTGGTTGTTGAAATCTTGATTTAGTATGGCAATTTGAGAATCAATATTTGCTTGAGTTACTGGATGTGCCGAATCTTCAAGAATATTTACAATAACTGGAATGGTAACTTTTCCAACATAAGGTGTAGTAGGCGTTGTTGTGCCACTTCCTGGTTTTCCTTTTGCCAAAGTTCCTTTATTGGCGATTAAAGTTCTTGTATGTTTTTCAATTTCAAACATACGTTGTTCCAATCCCGGATTTTCTTGTAATTGTCGGTTTAGCACTTTCATGCTGTGGCATTTGTCGCCATTATTGGCTTCTTTTGTGCTTTTTGCAGAGACATCGTCTGAAGTGTACACAAAAAAGTCGCTCATGTCAATATTGTCAACGGCGGCTTCTTGGTTTGGAGTTACTTCATCATTGGTTTGACAAGCGACAACGGCTAAAGCTAAAATAGCTAAAGAAAGAAATAATTTTTTCATTGTTAATTTGATTAAGGTTGATTAATAATTTGGGTAAATCTTTATTTAAAGATGCGGCAATGTATTAATAAAAAGTTAAAAAACAAGAAAAAAGCAATAAAATTTGTTAAAAGATTGATTTACTTATAAAATTATATAATCTATTAACAGAATATGATATTTTGTTAAATTCCTATGAAAGCATCGTTTTTGCCTTTATTAATGCGCTGTATAACACATCAACTTCTTCAAAAGTGTTGTAAAATGAAAAAGAAGCGCGAACGGTTCCCGGAATTTTATAAAAATCCATAATGGGTTGTGCGCAATGGTGGCCAGTTCTTACTTCAACGCCCAATTTATCGATAATTGTACCAATATCATACGGGTGAATTTCATTGATATTGAATGAAATAACGGCAGTTTTATGAGCGGAAGTTCCATAAATTTTTAATCCTTCAATTTGCAATAGTTTTTTTGTGGCGTATTGAAGCAATTCATTTTCATATTCGGCAATGTTGTCGAAACCAATGCCATTCATATAATCAATGGCGGTTCCAAAAGCGATGACGCCGGCAATATTTGGTGTACCCGCTTCAAATTTATGAGGCAAATCGGCATACGTGGTTTTTTCAAAAGTCACTTCTTTAATCATTTCTCCGCCGCCTTGATAAGGAGGCAATTTGTTGAGCCATTCCTCTTTTCCGTATAATATGCCGACACCGGTTGGACCACATAATTTATGTGCAGACACTACATAAAAATCTACATCCAATGCTTGCAAATCAGGTTTTATATGAGGGCAGGCCTGTGCGCCGTCAATCAATACCGCAGCTCCAAATTTATGCGCTTTATCAATAATTTCTTTAATCGGGTTGATGGTTCCCAAAGCATTGGAAACGTGGTTCACAAACACCAGTTTTGTTTTATTCGAAAGCAGTTTGTCGTATTCATCCATCAGCAATTCCCCTTCCAGGTTCATTGGAATCACTTTTAAAACAGCTTCTGTGCGCTCGCACAACATTTGCCAAGGCACAATGTTCGAATGGTGTTCCATAGCCGAAACGATCAATTCATCACCTTTTTGCAACAACGATGTAAAACCGGTGGCGACTATATTGATGCTGTGCGTTGTTCCCGCTGTAAAAATAATTTCGTAGCTTCTTTTGGCATTGAAATGCTGTTGCAGTTTTTCTCGCGCCTGTTCAAAAGCGTCGGTTGCCAATTGGCTTAACGTATGAACACCTCTATGTATATTTGCATTGATGGTGGTGTAGTAATTTACAATGCTGTCTATAACAACTTGAGGTTTTTGACTGGTGGCGGCATTGTCCAAATAAACCAATGGTTTGCCGTTTATTTGTTGATTTAAAATGGGAAAATCGGCTCTGATTTTTTTGATATCTAACATGTTCTTTTTTTAGAATGATTCTAAATACAAAATTACGAAATAGCTGTTATTCAAAAGGCGTTAATATTTTAAAATTTTAAAATATTAACGCCTTTTGAAAAATTGAGTTGATTTATTTGATTTTGCGTTAAGGATAGAGCGGTCTGTTTGAGCACTCCCGTTTTTTCGGGATGCGAGTAGCGAAAGCCTGACCCGCCAGCTGGCGGGAAACGCCCAAAACAAAACATTATAAAGATTAAAAATTACACAACTTATGCACTTCAGCTAAAACCAATGCTTTTTGTTTTTCCGAAAAATCTAAATGATTCAACGAATCAGGATTTTTAGAGAGTTCTTTTACCAAAATAATGTCTTTTTCCATCAATTGTATTTTTTCCTTTTTCGTTAAAGAAGTTAAGGTGGTTATGGGATACAAACCATATTTATCAACATTGCTTTTTAATCCGTTATTTGGCGGATAATCCCAACTCAACAACGTTAAATTAACACAATTGGCATAATCAATAGCATCTTTTGTAAATCGGGTATTTGTAGCGAGCCATCCTTGTTTTAAATGGGTTTTTTTGCCTGAATTGTTCCATCCTTTTTGAACATCAAGAAATCTAGAGTTGATATACAATGGAATTCTCACATTACTTACTGCGGAAGGATCTGTATGAAATTTACACTCTACGGTATAAACGTTACCGTCTTTTTCAGCCAAAACATCTATTTCGTGTGTGATGCAATCTCCTTGTAATGTTTGGCCAATTTTGGTTTTATAGCCTTTTTGCTTTAACAGTGCGCTAATCAGTCTTTCAAATGGAAAACCGGTAGGGCCTAAGTCGAAAATGGCTCTTTTTAAACTGTATTTTGATGCAGAAACCCGATTGTATTTTTTCAGTAATTGAAATGCTTTTCTATAAATTAAGTTTGAAGAAATTCCGTCGAAAAGTTCGGGTTGAATGGCTTCCACAATTTTTTCTATATCCTGACTTGTAGCACCGCTATTTTGCAGTGATCTTGAAAGTTTTTGTATTGAAAACGGCTCTAAATCACCGGAAATTTTTTTAACAACTACTACTTTATCGTCCATATCATTTATTTTTACCAAATCAAATTTAAGCTTATTTTTTTAAGTCTGCGCTATTTAAAATCTTAAAATTTCTGTCATTAAACCAAAACGAATGGTATCAATTTGGTGATTAAAGTAAATATTGTAATAGTCCGCGCCATGATAAAACTGGACAAAAAACCCAATATCTTCCAAAAATTTTGGGTGGTAGTAAAATGTTAGGCTGGCATTTAACCGTTTCAAATCAAAAATTTCCTGATTATTTAAATTATCTAACATCATAATAGTTTCTGCCTTTAATGAAAAATTTGCCTTCTGGCTTTTTTTAAAATCACCATCCATTGGAAGTTTATAGGCTAAAAAAGTATTGTGCCAGCGCAATCCGCTATATTTTCCCTTCATTTCATCAAGCATCCAACTTTTTGGATGGATTTCAACAGAGCTTTTAAAAAACTTGAAAGCATTTAAATGGTTGCTATAAGATGATTTGATAAGGCCTAATTCAACAAAATTAGTGGCGAAATTTCCAGACTTCAAATTGATATCTCCATCTTCATTATAGAAATTTCCATCTTGGCCGTTTGAATGGTGCGCAAATCGACCAAACAAAGTCAGTTTCTTCGAGGCTTGTTTATTTCCTGTTAAAAAATAAAATGTAATTTGTGGTATATAGCTAGGCGTTCTTACCGGATATGACGTTTCATCATACATCCTGATAATAATTTGGCCTGTAAGGACACCCATTAATCTGGAATCCTTTCGTTCTCGAATTTTAAAACTGGGACTTACGTTTGCTTCAAACATAAGCGGTTCTATATTTCCAAAATCAAACGGAAACGTTACATAGCTATCGCCTTGATTAATCTGTGCCATTTTATCCAGATCAAGGATTGATGTAGCTTCTTCATTCGTTTGCGCCAGCGCTAGATTAGCAGCAAAACCAATGAAAAGCAAGAGGCGGCTATACAGTTTCATTAAAAGTAAATTACTTTTATAACTTTTTCCATATTAGATTTTACAAGAAAACTCGCTTTAGAAAAGTTAGGGCGATTTGACATTCCGATGGATTTATAATTTGAAAATCCGATGCCCTCACTTGGCATTGGCAGAAGGAATTTTCTGTCTATTTTCCCGTTTTTGTTTTCATCGTGTAAAATATTTACAGCGTAATTCCCTTCAGGTAAATTTGTAAAGGTAAAAGTTGCCGTACCATTTCTATTAATTTTCGAAATACCCTTTTTAAAATATTTCTTGTATTTTTCATCAGGAATAGAGTTGTCTTTATTGTATAACGCAAATAAGATTTCTCCTTTAGCATTCCTGAATCCTTCTGCTTTTATGGTTAATGAATAGCCTTCATCAGTGTTAGATTCACTAAAGGACAGCATTACAAATGCTATTAATAACAGGGCTGTTTTTTTGATCATTTTTTTCATTTTTTAAATCATTAAGCGGTAGAAAAATTGAAGATATTGCTTATAAAATTTACTCAAATTACTGTAAAAAAATATAATTGCCTTCTTTTACCCGTATATCAAACAAATCAAAGATTCTTTTTTAGAGAGTGCATATTTTTCTTTAATATTTAAATTTAAGTCGTTTTTTGGTAACTCCAAACCGCCAATCCGTTCATAATAATGGCATAAATAATGGTTTTTGTAAGTTGGGGCAAAATATCGTTAAAACCGGCACCTTTTAGCATCACCATCCGTGTCACTTGCACGAAATATTTTACCGGATTGAACTCTGTTACATATTGTGCCCACATGGGCATACTTTCAATGGGCGTAAAAAGTCCGCTCATCAAAATAAAAATAACCACAAAAAACCAGGAAATAAACATCGCTTGCTGTTGGGTGTCGGTAAAATTGGAAATAAACAATCCCATTCCCAAAACCACCAAAAGATAAAATGCGGTGTAAAAATAAATCAATCCTAAGTTTCCAATGATGGGAACATTAAAAACAACTTTTGCAATGGTTAAACCGACAGTCAGCAAAACAAATCCCAAGATCCAAAACGGGAATAATTTGCCAATGATAAACTGGTATTTTTTAATGGGTGTTACGTTCATTTGTTCTAAGGTGCCAATTTCCTTTTCACGAACAATATTCATTCCCGACAAAAAAAGTGTAATCATCGTAACCAGCAAAACCAATATCCCGGGAACCATAAATGTTTTATAGTTTAAGGTTTTGTTGTACCAAAAGGAAGGAATAGCCACGATATCTATTGGTGTATTTACCATATCTGTTGGCGTCAACAATGCTACTTTTGCTTTTTTGTTGAAATCCTGCACAATTTGGTTGATGTACACATTTTCAACGCCGGCCGCAGCACCGTCAATGGCATTGATTGCAACAGAAATGTCTGTATTTTTTTGTTTTAACAAGTCGCGTTCAAAATAGCGGGGAATTTCCAAAATAACATCAACTTCCCCTTTTGCCATCGCGGCATTCGCTTCTTTTTTTGAAGGAAAATTTGCAATGACATGAAAATACGTGGATGCATCAAATTTTTCGATCAATGCTCTTGAAAACGAGGTTTTATCATGATCAACATAAGAGAATTTGATGTTTTTGATTTCAAATGTTGCCGCATTCGACAAAATAACCAATTGTAAAATCGGCAGCACAAAAATAATGGGAAGCATTCCTTTATTTCTAAAAATTTGCCTGAATTCCTTTTGAACGATGTATAAAATTGTTTTCATTTTTCCTATCCCCGGCCCTTTCCTAAGGAAAGGGAGTTTGATTTATTGTTAAAAAAACTTTAATCTTTAAACTTTAAATTTTAAACTTTTTCATTCATTGTTACTTTCTATAAAACGATTTTTTTAACTTCCGACTTCGGACTTCCGTCTTCGGACTATAATTATTCCAGCCTAATTTTATATTTTTTGATGCTCAACGCAATAAAAAACAATGTCATACCGGCCAATATCAAGGTTTCTTTCCAGATAAAAGCGAGTCCGACTCCTTTCAGCATAATTCCTTTTAAAATGATGATGAACCATTTTGCGGGAATGATATTGCTGATGATTTGTAAAGGCAACGGCATACTTGATATTGGAAAAATGAAACCCGACAATAATATGGTGGGCAACATCAATCCCATTAAAGAAATCATCATCGCGGTTTGTTGCGTTGCGGATACCGTTGAAATTAAAATTCCCAGCGATAAGGAGGTGATGATAAACAAAACACTCTCCAAAGCCAGCAAAAACAAACTTCCCTGAATCGGCATTTTAAAGATAAAAATGCTTAACAAAACAATAACAATTGCGTTAATGATAGATAAAAATATATAAGGAATCACTTTTCCCACTATTACCTGAAAAGGTTTTAATGGCGAAACCAATAAGATTTCCATAGTGCCCAGTTCTTTTTCACGTGTGATGGAAATGGAAGTCATCATCGCCGATACCAGCATTAAAATAATGGTCATTACGCCCGGAACGAACATGAAAACACTTTTTAATTCGGGATTGTAAACCATTCTCGATTTGGTCTCAATTTGATATTCCAAATTCACATTTTTGTTGATTTCCATTTTGTAACTTCCTATAATCGCACTGATGTAATTGGTGATGGAATTTGCGGTATTTGGATCGGTGGCATCGGTAATTATATGAACTTTTGCCGAGTTTTCTTTGGTTAAATTTTTCTTGAAATCTTTTTCGAATACAAGTACGGCAAGCACTTTTCCTTTTTGAAAAACCGTTTCAATTTCGGCTTCATTTGTGATATGCTGTTTGATGCTGAAATATTTTGATGCCGATATTTTATGAATGATTTCCTGCGTAGTTGCATCGTTTGATTTGTCGAAAATGGCGATGTCAACATTGTTTATTTCGTTGGTGATTGCAAAACCAAAGAGCAAAATTTGGGCAACAGGCATTCCAAAAAGTATAAACAGCGAGCGTTTATCCCTAAAAATGTGGTAAAATTCTTTTTTTATAAATCCAATAAACCGTTTCATAGGCTCCCTCTAACTCCCCCGAAGGGGGAGAATTTTATTTGTTGTGTTTAATATTTTGTATTGATAAATATTTTATTTTCATCAAACGAAACGCTTTTTTAATATTTCAATCATTAATTATTTATTCTTAACTACGAAGAATTTCTTGCTAATTTTAAAAAGACGTCATTCATATTGTCCGCATTATACTTTTCCTTTAAATTTTTTGGCGTGTCCAATGCTTCAATTTTTCCGTCGACCATAATGGAAACCCGATCGCAATATTCAGCTTCATCCATATAATGCGTGGTCACAAAAATGGTGGTGCCGTTGTTGGCCGATTTGTAAATCATTTCCCAAAATTGTCTTCTTGTTATAGGATCAACGCCTCCGGTTGGTTCGTCTAAAAAAACTATGGTCGGACTGTGCAACAGCGCTATTGAAAACGATATTTTTTGTTTCCAGCCCAAAGGCAACGAACCCACCAACTCGTTTACAATATCACCCAAACCCAATTCTTCAACCAATTCGCAACGTTTTTCTTTTATTTTTGCGCGTGACAATCCGTAAATTCCGCCAAAAAAGGTGATGTTTTCTTTTACCGTTAAATCGTCGTACAATGCAAATTTTTGGCTCATATAACCAATATTTTTTTTGATGTCTTCCGGATGTGTAAAAACATCAAAACCTGCAACTTGTGCTTTTCCGGATGTTGGTTTTGCGATACCGATCAACATTTTCATCGCGGTTGTTTTTCCTGCACCGTTTGCGCCTAGAAATCCAAAGATTTCTCCTTTTTTAACTTCAAAAGAAATGGAATTTACCGCAGTAAAATCGCCAAATTTTTTGGTCAGGTTTTCAACTTCTATGACGTTGTAGTTTTTCATTCGCGCTGTTTATTTTGCCAATTCCATAAAAGTGTCCTCGATGGTGGTTTTGGTGATTTCAATTTTAATGTTTTGATGATTTTTGGCTTCTAAATATTGTTGCAATTCCTGCGGATTAAAATCTTCCCGCTTATCCGTATAATGCACAAATTCACCAAAAGGATACACGCTGTAATGGTGCTCATAACTTTTTAAGCTTTCAAGAAGGCGATACATATTATCAGCTTTTACATCAAATATTTTTTTCGGATAATGTTTGATAATTTCTTGTGGCGTATCAATTTGCAATATTTTTCCGTGCTGAATTAAAGCGATTCTGTCACACAATTCGGCTTCATCCATATACGGCGTTGAAACCAAAATGGTAATCCCTTTTTGTTGCAAACGTTTCAGCATTTCCCAAAATTCTTTTCGCGAAACCGGATCAACGCCGGTGGTTGGTTCATCTAAAAACAACACTTTTGGTTTGTGAATCAACGCACAGCTCAAGGCCAATTTTTGTTTCATCCCGCCCGAAAGCGCTCCGGCCCTACGATTTTTAAAAGGTTCAATTTGAACGTAAATATCTTTAATCAACTCATAATTTTCTTCAATGGTTGTTCCAAAGATGGTGGCGAAAAAATCTAAATTTTCTTCCACCGTTAAATCCTGGTACAGCGAAAATTTTCCGGGCATATAGCCCACATGATTTCTAATTTCTTTATAATCGTCAACAACATCAAATCCTGCAACGGTAACTGTTCCTTTATCGGCGAAAAGCAAGGTGGTTAAAATTCTGAAAATGGTTGTTTTTCCGGCGCCATCAGGACCAATCAATCCGAACAATTCCCCTTCTTTTACTTCAAAAGAAACATCGTTTACGGCATTCACTGTTTTAAATGATTTGCTGATATGTTGTAAGGAAATACTCATTTTTAAATCGTTATTTTATTTGAAATAGGCGGAATATTCCGACAAATGTTTGGTCAGTTTTTCTAGGCCAGATTTTCGGGTTGCTAAATCTTCAGCCGCCAAATCTTTAAATAATGGTTTCATAGGCAAAAGGTAATTGTGCAGTTGGTCGTGCGCCTCGCCAGTCATTGTGCATTTGGAGATGATGGTTCCAAATTCAGCTTCCAATGTTGATTTAAGTTCCCGATAAGCCTCCATATTTTCTGTATCAGTGAAATTGGCCACTAACTGGCTCATTTTTTGGACTCCTTCCGTAGTTTCAGCATTCGCCATCCATAAATCTCCGTTATTTAATTTTAAAACCGCTTCACTTTCGTGAGATTCTTCAACTGTTTGAACTGGTTCTGCGATTTCTTGTTTTTTGTTCTGATTGCACGAAACAACCAAACTAAAAGCCAAAATGGCTACTGATAAAATGCTTATTTTTTTCATTTTGTTATATTTAAGGGTTCTTTGTTAAATTTATTATAGGTTAATAGATAGATTAAAATCCAAATGCCGATTCTAAAACCCATCGCTTTTATGCTTTCCAAAGCCACGGTTTCACTAAAAAAGTTTAAATAAATTGCGATAAATGTATGTGACGCAAGAATAAACACAACCATTTTTTTGGCAATTGAATTATTTTTCCAAATAAAGTAAGCCGCCAAAATTGAAATTGCACCAA
>JAUSOJ010000018.1 GCA_030656195.1 Lutibacter sp. | reverse complement strand
AAGTCCGTTATCAGGCATTATAGGTGCAGCAAAATATTTGAGTGCAAATTTTGAAAAGATGCCTAATAATGAGGTAAAAGAAATGCTTGATCTTCTTTATAAATCATCAAAAGATGAGTTAAATACGCTTGATTATTTGGTAGAATGGGCGAGAATAAAATATGCCACAGAAGTTTTTTCTCCTAAAAAAATCAAACTTATTGAGTATGTGCAAAAAGTTTTCGAAACGCTAAACGATAATGCGCAATTGAAAACTGTAAGCCTTCACAACGAAATTGATGAAAATGAAGGTGTTTTTGCCGATGGAAAAATGTTGCTTTCGGTGCTTCAAAACATTGTTTCAAATGCAATAAAACATTCAAAAACAGATGGAAAAATTACAGTTTCCGCATTAAAAAAAGAAGATAAAATAATTGTTGAGATTAAAGATAATGGCGTAGGCATGTCAAAAGAAATCAAGGAAAAACTTTTTACGCCGCAAATGAATGTTTTGGCAAGTGCCAGAGAAAAAAATAAAGGCGCCGGAATTGGATTGTTATTGGTAAAGGGGTTTTTAGAAAAAAATGATGGAGAAATTTGGGTTGAAAGCACCGAAGGAGTGGGTTCTTCATTTTATTTTACTTTACCAATAGAAGAGTCATTAGATAAAATTGTGAGTGCAGATAAAATTGAATTTGATGAAAGTGCATAAACAGCATCATTCATAAATAGCATTAAAAAATGACCGAACATTTTAAAGGGGTGGATTCTGAAAAACCTTAAGAGTAGGGATAAAATTAAAAATAAAAAAATGAAATCACTTATAAATTTAGTATTCGTTTCAGTTTTGGTGTTATTGACATCTTGTGCAACAACGGCAAAATTCCCGGTATCAAGTATTACGCCAGCTGCAGAAATAACAGCTAAAAAGAAGCAAGACAAAAATAAAAATTATGTTATTGAAGTGACTGCTAAAAATTTGGCAAGCGCCAACAGAGTTGATCCTACTAAAAAAAATTACAGTGTTTGGATTGTAACTGAAAATAACGGCACTAAAAATGCAGGAATGTTGGTAAATAAAAATGCAAAAACAGCCTCATTAAAAACATCTACACCTTTTGATGTGAAAGAAATATTTATCACTGCCGAAGATCAAGGTGATTATTCTTATCCTGTTGGAATTGAGATTGCCAGAACATCTTTTTAAATAAAAACAAATTATCATAATTAACCAACCTCTCTTAAAACTTTTTAGGAGAGGTTGGTTTTTTTCTTACTTTTACGGAAGATAATTTGTTCGAAATTAGCTTGGTGATTTTTACTTGTCAGTAATATTTGATAGAATCTCCTTAGTTAAAAATAATTAAAATGAAAATTAAGAACTATTCCGCAGTATATAGGATGATGCATTGGTCAATAGCTATTTGTATGATTTTATTGCTAATTACCATCTTTTTAAGATTAACCTGGATGAATAAAAATAATGTAGCTGAAATCATCCAAAACTATCTGAATACAACAGATCAATCTTTAACACAAGACCAACTTATTGTTCTTGCCAAAAAGATCAGGCAGCCTATGTGGGATTGGCATATTTATTTGGGTTATATATTGACGGGTTTGTTTAGCATAAGGTTTCTTCTTCCTATCTTTGGCGAAATGAAATTTCAAAGTCCTTTTAA
>JAUSOJ010000006.1 GCA_030656195.1 Lutibacter sp. | reverse complement strand
ATGTCACCAAATACCCGCTCATTACAAAAGCTTTGGTTGATAAAGGTTACAGCAAAAAAGAAATTACAAAAATATTGGGCGGTAACTTTTTAAGGGTTTTAAAGGCGAATGAAGCAAAAAAATAAAAAAAAATAAAACTATAAGCAATGAAAAGAGCAAAAGAATTTATGGAAAAAAGCAACTTGTTTTTAACCGAGAATACCGTATTAAGATATTTGAATTTTTCTGCGCTTTATATTGCGCAAGGGATTCCGGAAGGCATCACTTTTTTTGCAATTCCGGCCTGGATGGCTATGAATGGAAAAACACCGATGGAAATAGGCAGCTTTGTTGCAGTTATTGGAATCCCTTGGAGTTTTAAAATAATTGTTGCGCCGCTGATGGATCGCTATACCATTTTATCGATGGGACGCAAAAGACCCTGGGTAATTTTTGGACAGATGGGTTTGATATTAAGCTTCTTAAGCATTGCCTTTGTGAATGATCCGCTTAATAATTTAACGGGATTAATGATTTCAGGATTTTTTATCAGCTTTTTTGGAGCATTTCAGGATGTTGCTACTGACGGAATGGCCATAGATGTAGTTCCGCCAAATGAACAAGCCAGGGCCAACGGTATAATGTGGGGCTCAAAAACCATAGGCACTGCATTGTCATTAATTGTTGGCACCACTTTAATAAATCTCATCGGATTTTCAACCGCGGTAGCTTCTTTGTCTATAGCGGTTATGCTAATTATGTTGGTTCCAATATGTTTTAGGGAACGTCCTGGTGAAAAACTCATGCCTTGGACAAAAGGAGAGGCCTCAATCGCGTCCAAAACCGTGCAATTGGAAAGCTGGAGCCAAATTTTAAGAAGTACTTTAAAAGTGGTTACGCTACCTTCAAGTATTATTATGGGGACTGCAACTTTTTTTATCGGAATTATGTTTGGTTTGATGGACACTTTGTTGCCGGTTTTTACCATTCAGGAATTGGGCTGGACAAATACTTCTTATTCCGAAGTTTATTCCGCAAGCACCATATTTGGCGGTTTTCTTGGCCTATTTGTAGGTGGTGCATTGGTCGATTTTTTTGGAAAAAGAAGAATGTTGTCTATCTATCTTATTTTTCTGATACTCACCTTAACAAGTTTTGCGTTTTTACCCTCTTTGTGGCATAAAGATTTGATGGTCTATATTTTCATTTTATCGTATTACGCGGGTTATACATTTCTTTGTATTGCCATGTTTGCGATTTGTATGCAACTGTGCTGGAGTACGGTTGCCGCAACACAATTCACCTTATTTATGGCACTCTCCAATATGGGAAGAGCTTGGGGCGCCGGACTTTTGGGGCCCTTAAAAGAAAATCTGACTTGGGATTTAATGTTCCTTTGGATTGCAATTCTCCCTTTAACAATGCTCGTTTTTATTCAGTTTATAAATTTTATTAAGCATAAAAAGCACATCGATGGATTTATCATTGCCCACGAAAATTTAGCATTATTGAACGTGAAAACTGACAAATAAATCAACATAAAATCAACCATCATGAAAAACAACATTTTTTATCTATTTATTTTAACAATACTCTTTGTTTCTTGTGCTGAAAAAGAAAAATCAGCAACAGAAAGTGTTTCTTCTTATTTCGATTATTCCAACAGCGATGACCAACTAACAGGCGGCATCAAAATGATTCCTATCACCACGCCAAAAGGCACTTTTAACGTGTACACAAAACGTGTGGGCAACAATCCGAAAATGCGTGTTTTGCTGTTGCATGGCGGACCTGGAGGCACCCACGAACAATTTGGAAATTTTGATGGTTACCTGCCTAATGAAGAAATTGAATATATCTACTATGATCAGTTAGATTCGTATTATAGCGACAAACCAAATGATGCTGCTTTATGGACAACGGAGCATTTTGTGGAAGAGGTGGAACAAGTACGCAAAGCGCTGAATTTGAATAAAGACAATTTTTATTTGTTTGGACAATCGTGGGGAGGAATTTTAGCGATGGAATATGCTTTGAAATATCAGGATAATTTAAAAGGACTTATAATATCCAATATGATGGCGAGCGCTCCGGCATATACCAAATATGCCAATGAGGTATTAGGTCCACAAATGAATCCTGAAGTTTTTAAGGAAATTATGGCTATGG
>JAUSOJ010000002.1 GCA_030656195.1 Lutibacter sp. | reverse complement strand
TCATATTACTGCGATTTACATTTTAGATGATACCACCTTTTATATTTCTATTTTATTGGCCATTTTTGCCGCATTTTTTGGCACACAACATACTGATGCTTCTGAGCGCCACAAAGGAATAATTACCGCAATAGCTTTAGAATCGGTTATTAAATTGGTGTTTTTCCTGGTGATTGGCATTTACGTGACCTTCTATTTATTTAACGGCCCTGCCGATATTTACAACCAAGCGTCGGTTTTGCCAAATTTTGAAGCCCAGCAAAGCATTGATGGTTTAAACGGCGGATTTAATTGGTTTTTGCTGAGTTTATTGTCGATGATAGCCATTGTGTTATTGCCAAGGCAATTTCAGGTAACGGTGATTGAAAATGAACGTGAAAAATATTTGAAGAAGGTAATTTGGTTGTTTCCGTTGTATTTGTTGCTGTTTAATGTTTTTGTGATATTTATTGCCTGGGCAGGAAATGTGGTATTTCAAAATCAACAGGTTGATGCCGATTTATTTACCTTGTTGTTGCCACTTCAAAATAACAATGAATTTTTAGCCTTGCTGGTTTTTTTAGGCGGATTTTCGGCAGCTATTTCCATGGTGGTTATTTCATCGCTGGCATTGGCAACGATGTTGAGCAACAATTTAATTATTCCATACGGATTTTTAAAGCGGTTCAGTAAATCCGAATCGGCTGAAAATACCGAATCCATTAAAAATATTCGGCGGATTTCAATTTTTTCACTGATTATCATCGCTTATTTTTTCTATAAAAGTTTTACGTTAGACCGTTCACTGGTTTCTATCGGATTGATATCATTTGTGCTAATTGCGCAATTGGCGCCGGCCTTTTTTGGTGGTTTGTTTTGGCGAAGAGGTTCATCCAAAGGAGCAAAATATGGAATTTTTGCCGGGTTTATTATTACCGTTTACACCTTATTGTTTCCATTTGCCATCGATTCGCAGTTAATCGCATCGTCTTTTGTGAATGAAGGATTGTTTGGCATAAACATCTTGAAACCTTATGAGTTGTTCGGATTGCAAATATTTGAGCCCGTAACCCACGCGTTTTTTTGGAGTTTGCTTTTTAATGCCATCATTTATTCATTGGTTTCAGTGAGTAAACTGGGAAGCTACAGGGAACGAAATTTTGCCGAAATGTTTGTTGACAGCACCAAATATGCAGCCTTGCAAGAAGGCGCCTATGTTTGGAAAGGGGAAGCTTACGTGCGTGATATCAGAAATGTTTTAACGAGATTTTTGGGTGAAAACAGAACGGAAAGAGCCTTGAATTTGTTTTATATGAAATATGACATCGATAAAAAAATACAAGTTGCCGATGCACGTTTGGTGAATTTTTCCGAAAAATTGCTAACGGGAAGCATCGGAAGTGCTTCAGCAAGAATTTTAATTGCATCCGTAGTAAAAGAAGAGGAAATAAGTTTAACCGAAGTGTTGAATATTTTAGATGAAACCCAAAAAGCAAAAGAATCAAACAAGGAATTAAAAGAACGCGATAAGCAAAAAGATGAGTTTCTGGATACGGTGGCGCACGAACTTAAAACGCCAATCACCTCAATAAGAGCACTTTCAGAAATTTTACTGGCCGATGATGAAATTGACAATACCACAAAAAAGAAATTTTTAACAAGTATTGTAAGCGAAAGCGAACGCGTGAGCAGGTTGATTAATAACATTTTAGACTTGGAGAAATTGGCAACTGGGAAAGAAAAATTGGATTTGAATGAGCATTCAATTAAAAACACCATTTTAAAATCTGTTGAACCATTTAGGCAATTGGCCGTAAATAAAGGAATTAAAATCGATTTAAATGAAATTGATGATGCATTGGTTGTTTATGACGAAGACAGGATTCAGCAAGTAATTGTCAATTTATTGTCGAATGCCTTTAAATTTTCCAACGAAAAAAATGGAGAAGTAAAAATTTCTTCACATATCAATCAGCATAAAGTTGAAATTACTGTTGAAGACAACGGAAAAGGAATTGAAACCGACGAATTGATTTCCATTTTCAACAAATTTTATCAGTCTAAAAATCAAACCTTGTTAAAACCGATCGGAAGCGGTTTGGGCTTGGCAATCAGCAAACAAATTATTGAAAGCCACAACGGAAAAATTTGGGCAGAAAATAATGTTTCTCAAGGAGCGCGTTTAACTTTTACCTTACCATTAAATAGAAACTGAGATGAAGAAGATATTAATAGTTGATGATGAACCCAACATTGTAATGTCGCTTGAATACATCTTCAAAAAAGAAAATTTTCAAGTGTACATTGCCCGTGACGGAGAGGAAGCGATTGAAATAGTTGAAAACACCATTCCGGATATTATTTTGCTGGATATTATGATGCCGAATGTTGATGGCTATCAAGTGCTTAATTATTTAAAAAGCAGCGAAACGTTGAATAAAATTAGGGTCATATTTCTTTCTGCAAAAAATAAAGCATCGGATATAGAATTGGGATTGCAATTGGGTGCAGACAAGTACATCTCAAAACCTTTTGCCGTAAAAAATCTGGTAAAAGAAGTAAAAGAACTTTTAAATAAAAAATAACATAAAATATGAATTATAGATTGGGAAACAGAACTTCAGATATTGTGATCACCATATATGTCATCATTACCATATTTGGCCGAATATATATCGAATCATTATTTCAAATTGGTGCCTTAAGTTCCCTTTTTATGGGCGTGTTTACCTTGTTGATTTTATGGGCATTGATTAAAATAAAATTTTTAA
>JAUSOJ010000318.1 GCA_030656195.1 Lutibacter sp. | reverse complement strand
ATAAAAGCAACAATCAATGCCAAATAAATGATGGAAACAAGAATTGAAATATAAATCATTTTTCAGCAACCATTTTAAAGTTCAACACAAATATACTTCCTAAAAGTGCAGGAATGGCGAAATTTAACAGCCACATAAAAGTGGTAACGGTTACAATTGTGAGCGGATTTACGCCAATAAATCCAAAAATAACTACCGCAACAGAGCCTTTAATTGCCCAATCGAAAATGGCCAGACTTGGAATAACAGAAGCCAAAAAATACGTGCAAAAAATCAGGTTTATGAGTGTGAAATAATCCGTTTCCACTTCAAAAAGTCTTAATAAAAAATAAAACTGGTGCGAAAAAACCAGATAACGCAACAAGGAATAAGCCATTGTTTTCAGGTGAATTTTCAACGGTAATTCTTTTAAATATCTGAAAATTTTATGAGTTAATGCTGTCAAATTTTTTGTGATGCCTAAATTTTTTCCAATTAAATAAAGGATCAATAAAATATTTAAAAACAGCAAGAAATTGGAAATGTTGAAAGTAAACAAACCAATTTCAAAATTGGAAATCAAAAAGGACATTCCGAAGATTCCGAAAAACAAGGTTACTGTTAATTGACTTAAATTTCCGACCAAGTTTAAAACCATCACTTTTTTGCGCTGTTTCTTTTCAAAATATAGCGCTTTCGCGCCGTATTCCCCAATTCTGTTAGGCGTTATTATCGAGGCAGTTAAGGAAGCAAAACACTGTTCATATGCTTCAAAAAAGGTGATCTTTTTTTCAAAAGAAGCCAATGATTTCCATTTAAATATTTCCAACAGCCAATTTGCATCGGTAAACAAAAGCAACAGCAAAATCAGCCACACGTTTTTTGAAAAAAGTACAGAAAGTTGTTGTTTTAATTGCGTAAATGTTAAAAGTTCGTTGGTTGCCAACTGCCAAAATAAAAAATATAATGCGCCAATAACAATCGCCAACTTAATCAGCAAAAAAATGAATTGTTTATATTTCTTTAAGATATTGTACATTTGGTTTTACAAATAAACAACTAATTGAGCACAGAAAAAATCATATTGGGAATTGATCCGGGAACAACCATCATGGGTTTTGGGTTGATAAAAATTGTCAATAAAAATATGGAATTAATTCGAATGGATGAATTGATGCTCAAAAAATATGATGACCATTACTTAAAGCTCAAACTCATTTTTGAACACACCATTCAACTTATTGATACGTACCATCCCGACGAAATTGCGATTGAAGCGCCATTTTTCGGAAAAAATGTACAGTCGATGTTAAAATTGGGACGCGCACAAGGCGTTGCGATGGCTGCGGGTTTGTCGAGAGAAATTCCAATCACGGAATATTCGCCTAAAAAAATAAAAATGGCCATTACCGGCAATGGAAATGCAAGCAAAGAACAAGTGGCCAAAATGTTACAAAGTTTGCTTAAAATAAAAGAATTGCCAACAAATCTTGATTCCACAGACGGATTGGCCGCTGCGGTGTGCCATTTTTACAATTTCGGAAAAATAACCACAGATAAAAATTACACGGGTTGGGATGCTTTCGTAAAACAAAACGGAAAACGCGTGAATAAATAAAAAAGGTTAAAAGTTTTTTTCTCTATTCTCTTCTCTCTTTTTCTAAATTCTCTATGCTCAAGATTAACATCAAACAATCACATCACATTCGTAAGTTTCGCATTTTTTGTCAATCACCAAGTTTCTGTGTTCATGAAAAAGCTGGTGTTCTTTGGAAGCTTCCAGCTTGTCTTTGTCGGCTTTAGAATTCCAGTATTCAACCAAAAAATACTTATTTTCTTCGATTCTGTCTTTAAAAATATGAAAATGATCCAAGCCTGCGGGTTTTGCCTCGGTCAATTCCTCGAATTTTTGAAGTTCAACAAATGAAATTCCTTCTCCGTCTTTTACCTTAAATGAAACAATATATGCATACATAACTAATCGGTTTTCTCAAATTTACAATACACTTTTCAAAAAAAAGGTAACAAAAATCACTTTTCTCAGTTTTTTAAAATAGTGTACATTTATAACTTAATTATTTACCGTTTTGGCAGGAATTTATATACACATACCATTTTGTAAACAAGCGTGTTATTATTGCGATTTTCATTTCTCAACGTCATTAAAAAGAAAGGCTGAAATGCTGACTGCGATAAAAAAGGAATTGGTGTTGCGAAAAGACGAGCTTAAGAAAGAGCAAATTGAAACCATTTATTTTGGCGGAGGAACGCCATCTTTATTGAAGATTGACGAATTGCGAATGTTGATAGACACCATTTATGAACATTATGAAGTGGTTGAAAATGCTGAAATTACTTTGGAAGCAAATCCGGACGATTTAACTTCAAAAAAAATTAAGGAACTCGCAAAACTTCCAATAAACCGGCTAAGCATCGGAATTCAATCTTTTTTTGATGACGATTTAAAATTTATGAATCGGGCGCATACTGCGGAAGAATCGAAAAAATGTTTGGCGGAAGCAACCCAATATTTTGACAATATCACCATCGATTTAATTTACGGAGTTCCAAATATGAGCAACGAAAAATGGCTGTCGAATTTAAAACAGGCATTCGATTTTAACATTCCGCATATTTCCAGTTATGCGTTAACTGTGGAAGAAAAAACAGTATTGCATAAGCTGATTGAAAAAGGAAAAGTTCCTCCGGTTGATGAAAATTTGGCTTTGGAACATTATCATATTTTGGTTTCAGAAACCGAAAAACGAGGCCTTGTGAACTACGAGATTTCTAATTTTGGGAATCCGGCTTATTTTTCAAAACACAATACTTCCTATTGGTTTGGCGAGAAATATTTGGGAATTGGTCCGTCGGCGCACTCATTTACCGGTTTTGAACGAAGTTGGAATGTTTCAAACAACTCAAAATACATCAATGCCTTGCTTGCAGATGAATTGCCTTCAGAAAAAGAACAACTATCAGAAATAAACAGGTTTAATGAATATATAATGACGGGTTTACGCACTATTTGGGGTGTGTCTTTTCAAAAGATTGAAAAAGAATTTGGCGCGATGTATTTGCATGATTTAAAAAAAAGCGCAGAACGCCATATAAAATCGGGATTGCTTGAAATTGAATTGCGTACTTTTTCAGGGAAAGTTTTGGTCACCACCAAAAAAGGAAAATTTTTGGCCGATGGCATTGCTTCCGATTTATTTAAAATAAGTTCCTGATTTATATGTAATTATAGTTACATATTGCTATTTGTTATCACCATAACTTTGCTGAAAATTAAATAGATAATTATGGAAATACAGATAAAATTTGATGAAAACGGCAGAATTGTTCCATTTATGAATGGCAATGAAATCACGATGAATGAATCTCCTTTTTTAATATTTTTGGCAACGGCAGGAATGTGTTCAGCGGTATTTGTGAGGTCGTTTATGCAACAAAGAGGATTGCCTTTTCAGGATGTTGGAATCACCCAAAAAATGAATTACGACAGAGCTACTAATATGGTGGGTGACATAGATATGGTTGTAGATTTACCGCCCAATTTTCCTGAAAAATATGT
>JAUSOJ010000317.1 GCA_030656195.1 Lutibacter sp. | reverse complement strand
GAAGCTCGATTTCTAAATTTTTTTCATTAAAATCGTCCTGAATCAACTCTTTCACCACTTCCTTGTCCATAATTAAATTTACGAGCGAAATAAATTTCAATTTCACCAAACGCTTGCCAATTTGGTAGGATATATTGCTGGTTTTATAGCAAACAATTTGCGGGATTTTAAACAAAGCGGTTTCCAAAGTTGCCGTTCCGGAAGTGACAATGGCCGCATACGAAACAGACAACAAATCGTAGGTTTTGTTGGGCACAAATTTCACATTGTCTTTGGTGATAAACTGCTGGTAAAAATCATAATCCTGACTTGGTGCGCCGGCTATCACAAACTGGAAATCGGGAAATTTTTCGACGATGTTTAACATTATGGAAAGCATTTTTTTAATTTCCTGCTTTCTGCTTCCTGGCAATAAGGCAACAATGGGTTTGCTGTTGAGCTGGTGTATTTCCCTAAAGGTATTTTCATCCATTTGGGTTCTGTCGGCAATGGCGTCAATTAACGGATGGCCCACAAAATGTACAGGAAATTGGTGTTTTTTCTCGTAAAAATCTTTTTCAAAAGGCAAAATCACGTACATTTCATCCACATCGCGTTTGATGATTTTAATGCGATTTTCTTTCCACGCCCAAATTTGGGGCGAAATATAATAATGAACTTTAATGCCGGCTTTTTTGGCAAATTCGGCAATTCGCATATTAAATCCGGGATAATCTATCAGAATTAAAACATCGGGTTTAAAATTTACCAGATCACTTTTGCAAACACTGATGTTTTTAAAAATTTCCCTTAAATTCATAAAAACTTCGGCAAAACCCATAAACGCCAAATCGCGATAATGTTTCACCAAAGTACCGCCAACCTGTTGCATTAAATCGCCTCCCCAAAATCTGATTTCGGCTGATGGATCTTTCTCCATCAATGCTTTCATCAAATTAGAACCATGCAAATCTCCCGAAGCCTCGCCAGCGATAATGTAATACTTCATTATAAAATTACTTTTTAAACAATGTGAGCAATAAAACGATAAATGCAATTAAAAAAGTTTCCATGACAACGCCTCTTGCCCTGTAAATTTGTTTCTTTTTTAAGAACACAAAAAACACGAAAAAGTTTGCAATGGCGCCCAAAACCAAAATTTTTCCTTCTAAATTGCCTTCTTTTATGCGCACCAAACTTTCTTCAAAATCTAAAGGCGAAAAGAATTCAATAAACAGAAAACAACCAAAAGAAGTTGCCACCAAAGCAACCAAAAAACCAATAAGCATTTCCTTTTTCATCTGTTTCATAATTTAAATTACAAATTCCAACCATTTAATTTTTGCAAAAAATGGTGTGCTGTTAAATCGAATTGAACGGGAACCACGGAAACGTAATTATTTTCCAGTGCCCATTCATCGGTATCTTCGCCCTTATCCATATTTACAAATTTCCCGGTAAGCCAATAGTACGTTTTACCTTGCGGATTGGTTCGTTTGTCAAATTCTTCCACCCAATTTGCACGCGCCTGACGGCAAATTTTAATGCCATTAAATGTTTCACTTTTAGGAAAGTTGACATTGAGCACAACACCATCGGGCAATCCATGTTCCAATACATTCAAGGCAATTTCTTTGATATGCTCTTTTAAAGGTTCAAAATCGGCATTCCATGAATAATCAAGCAATGAAAATCCGATGGCGGGAATTCCTTCCACGCCTGCTTCCACGGCAGCGCTCATCGTTCCTGAATAAATAACGTTGATAGAAGAATTTGATCCGTGATTGATGCCAGAAACACACAAATCGGGTCTTCTGTCTAAAATTTCACTTACCGCCAACTTTACGCAATCAGCCGGTGTACCCGACGATTGGTATTCTTTTTGGGGTCCGTCATCAACTTTTATCAAATCACAATACAAAGTTTCATTAATGGTAATTGCGTGTCCCATGCCGCTTTGCGGACTGTCGGGCGCAATCACCACCACATCGCCAATTTCATTCATCACAGCAATTAAAGTTCTAATTCCCGGTGCCGTAATGCCATCATCATTGGTGACTAAAATCAAAGGTCTTTTATTCATCATACGCGTATTAAGCAACAAATTTAGGTTATTTTATTTGCTTACCATAAATTAAAAATTAACATTTCGTAAAGTTAAATTCAGTTATTATTTGATTATAATTGCGACAGCCTACAGAAAATTACCTAAAAAAATAAACAAAACAAATTGATTGGGAAATCGGAAAATTTTAGTTAAAATAGTGATAAAACCATAGAAGACTTAAGGGGAATTTATAAAAAAAGGTTAATTTAGGCGTCTAACTAAAAAATGGCACTATTTTAGTAGTTGCAAAAACATATTAACAAATATTGATTCGACAGATGATGATTAGAAAATTCAAATTCGTATTGCCTTTACTGTTTGTTTTCAGCTTATTTACAAGTTTTCAAACAAAAGCAAACAACGACCCGAAAGATAAAGTTTTATTGACGATTTTAAAATATGTGTTGGTGCAGGGCCATTATGAGCCCCAGCAAATTGATGATGCTTTTTCCATAAAAGTTTATGATGAATTTTTAGAAAGATTAGACCCTTCAAAAAGGTATTTTCTGCAATCGGACATTGATGAATTTTCGGCTTTCAGAACTAAAATTGATGACCAAATCAACAATGAGGATTTGTCATTCTTCTTTTTGGTTTACAATCGTTTTATGCAACGAACCGAAGAATCCAAAATCTATTACAAAGAAATTTTAGCGAATAAATTTAATTTTGAGGTGATTGAAACCCTAGAATTAGACCCAGAAAAAATGCCTTTTGCCAAAACAAAAAACGATTTGGTAAATATTTGGAATAAACAATTAAAATACAACGCACTTACACGTTTACACGACAAAATAAGTGATGAGGAAGACAAATTTAAAGCCGACAGCACGTACGTTAAAAAACCAACAGATTTACTTGAAATTGAAGTTCGTGAAGCTACATTGACCAGTATGAACGATCTTTATGATCGGATTGATGAGCTTACTTATGCCGATTGGTTTTCAACTTTCGTGAATTGCATCACTGAAACTTTTGACCCGCATACCAGCTATTTTGCCCCAAACGTAAAAAAACAGTTTGACGAATCCATGGCCGGTAAATTGGAAGGTATTGGCGCACGACTTCAAAAGAAAAACGATTACACAAGAATTGATGAATTGATCTCTGGCGGTCCGGCCTGGAAATCGGGAGAATTGGAAGTTGGCGACATCATTTTAAAAGTGGCGCAGGGAAATCAGGAACCTTTAGATATTGTTGGAATGCGATTAGACCACGCCATTGAATTTATCAAAGGAAAAAAAGGCACCGAGGTTAGATTGACCGTAAAAAAAATAGACGGCACCGTTAAAGTCGTTTCCATTATCAGGGATATTGTTGAATTGGAAGAGACTTTTGTAAAATCGAGCATCATTAAAAAAGACGGCAGAACTTTTGGCATTATTAATTTGCCGAAGTTTTATATTGATTTTGACGAAAAAAACTACAGAAACTCCACCACAGATATGGCCCAAGAAATTGAGCGCATGAAAAAAGAAAACGTTGAAGGGATTATGTTGGATTTGAGAAATAACGGCGGCGGATCGTTGCAAACAGCGATTGAAATTAGTGGATTATTCATCAATAAAGGTCCGATAGTTCAAGTTAAATATCGTGACTCAAAACCCGATATTAAAAACGACACCGATTCAAAAATTCAATGGAACGGACCGTTGGTGGTTTTGGTGAATGAACTATCGGCATCTGCCTCAGAAATTTTTGCGGCGGCGATGCAAGATTACCATAGAGCAGTGATTATTGGCGGAAAACAAACTTTTGGAAAAGGGACTGTTCAAAGTGTGCTGGATTTAAACAGATACCATAATTTAAAAGAAGATTTGGGTGGCCTAAAAATCACCATTCAAAAATTTTACCGAATCAACGGCGGCTCCACGCAAATGGAAGGCGTACACTCTGATATTATGCTGCCAAGCAGATACAGTTATATGGAAATTGGTGAGCGTGATATGAAATATGCCTTGAAATTTGACAAAGTTCCTGCGGCAAATTATACGCTTTGGAACAATTACGAAAATTATGATTTGGCAATCAACAACAGCAAAAAACGTATTGAAAACAATAAATATTTCAAATTAATAGACGAAAATGCAAAATGGCTGAAAAGTTCACAGGATGAAAGTTTGGTCTATTTGAATTATGAAGCGTATAAAAATGATTTGGAAAATCGTAAAAATGAATCATTAAAATATAAAGAACTTGGAGAATACACTTCCAATTTAACCTATACATCACCGCTTTATGAACAGCCTATTCTTGAAACCGATAAAGAATTGGCCGAAAAACGTGAGGCCTGGCATGCCAATTTGAAAAAGGATATTTATGTTGAAGAGGCTTTAAATGTGCTCAGCGAATTAAAAATTAAACCACACGTTCAATTGGTGAAAAATTAATTTTAAAATAGTGTAACTTTACACTTGTAAAGCAACAACTATTGAAAACCAAAGCAAACTCATTATCAGCACTGGCACTCCAGAAGTTTAAAAAAAATACTTCTGGAGTGTTATCATTTTGGTTTGTGATTTCATGTGCATTAATAGCCATATTTGCTTACGTTTTAGCACCCGACAACAGCAGCAATGCCAACCAGATGCATTTGGAAATCCATTCTAAAAAACCGGGTTTTGAGGTATTGATGTTGACTATTCCTTCAGAAAAAACAATCAGTCAATCTTTTTTTTCCGCGGTGTTATTCGGCAAAAGAAATCCGAAAACTGAAATTCCGATTTCAAAATACAGCCTTTCTGAAACTGAATTGACCATTCTCACCTATACTGAAAACAATGCAGTCAGTTTAACAAAAACCTACCCGCTTTCAAAATTTCAGGGAAAAGACATTTCGACATTCATTAAAACAAAAAAATTCTATTTGGGAACCGATAAATATGGAAGAGATTTGTTGAGCAGGATGCTGATTGGCACAAGAATTTCCTTTTCTATAGGTTTTATAGCTGTTTTTATTTCTTTGGTCATAGGACTTTCCATTGGTGCGATAGCAGGTTATTTTGGTGGAAAAATCGACGCTTTTATTATGTGGCTCATCAATATTACCTGGTCTATTCCCACATTGCTTTTGGTAATTGCCATCACTTTGGCGTTGGGAAAAGGATTTTGGCAAGTTTTTATTGCCGTAGGTTTAACCATGTGGGTTGAAGTTGCCAGGGTTGTGCGCGGACAACTCATCAGCGCAAAGGAAATGCAATATGTTGAAGCGGCAAAAGCATTGGGTTTTTCAAACTTCAGAATTATATTTAAACATATTTTACCCAATATTATGGCGCCCGTAATTGTGATTTCGGCTGCCAACTTCGCCGGTGCCATTTTAATGGAAAGCGGCTTGAGCTTTTTGGGAATTGGCGCGCAACCACCAATACCTTCCTGGGGCGCTATGATTAAAGACCATTACAGCTATATTATTTTGGGAAAAGCCTATTTGGCCATTATTCCTGGTTTGGCCATTATGAGTTTGGTAATGGCTTTTATGCTGATTGGTAACGCCTTGCGCGATGCGTTGGATGTGAAAAATTAAAAATCCTTAAAAATTTCAACCTTTTTCGCCTTAGATTTATTTAAACAAAACTTAAGTCCTAAATTTGCCCCTCAAAAAATAATTCATGAATTTCGAAATTACTTTTAAAACAAAATGGTCGGATTTTGACCCAAACAGACATATGCGCCACACGGCTTATAACGATTATGCAGCAGAAGTAAGGGTGCGATTTTTTCAGGAACACGGACTTTCCATCAACGAATTTGCAAAACTGAATATCGGCCCGATTTTATTCAAAGAAGAAACTTCCTTTTTTAAAGAAATCCATATTGGCGAAGACATTACCGTTAAAATGGAACTGGAAGGCGTTTCAAAAGGTATTGAACGCTGGCGTTTTAATCATAAAATTTACAATGAAACAGGCCAGCTTTCCGCTGAAATAAAGGTGTATGGCGCTTGGATAGATTTGATGAAACGCAAATTGACTTCGCCGCCCCAAAAATTTGTGACCATTTTTGACGGCCTTCCAAAATCTGAAAATTTTCAGGAAATTTTGTTGAAAAGTGAAAAATAGAAAAGTAGTTTATACGGTTATAACCTTATTATTCGCTGTCGGATTTTATTTTTATGATGGTTTTGCTTTTGAAAATGTTGTTTCAAATAAAACGGTTAAGGTCACTGGTTTTGACTTTCTGCCAACCTCAACAACGGGACAAGTTGTTCATCATCAATTTTATGCGCTTTCCTATCATGAAAAATATGAACAGGCAGAATGGGTTGCTTATGAATTAACCAAAGAACAACTTTTAGGCCGTGCCATTAAAAGACCTTATTTTGAGCAAGATCCGAAGGTAACAACCCAAAGTGCCCATTATAGAAATTATAAAGATTCCGGTTACAACAAAGGACATTTATGTCCGGCCGGCGATCGAAAATTTTCTGCGGAAGCTTACAATGAAACGTTTTTTACCTCTAATATTTCTCCGCAATCTTATGAATTTAACAGCGGTGTTTGGAACAGGTTGGAAGAAAAAGTACGTTATTGGGCGCAAAAATTTCAAAAAGTGTACATTGTGACTGGCGGCATTTTAACAACGAATTTAAAAACCATCGGAAGCGAAAAAGTTGCGGTTCCAAAGTATTTCTACAAAATAATTTTAGATTACAATGGCGCTGAAACAAAAGCCATTGCCTTTTTGGTTCCCCATGAAAAATCAGAAAAAGGATTGTATCAATTTGTCACCAGCATTGATGAAATTGAGACTTTAACCGGAATTGACTTTTTTCCTGAATTGCCTGATGAAATTGAAAATAAAATAGAAAAATCAAGCGATTATAAGCATTGGGCTTTTAGGTAATTCCGAGAATATCCTATTAAAAAAGCGTTGGAGAAATTCTAAAATAAACACAAACATAAAAAAATTAACCGCAAATTCCGCAAAATAAAATTCGCGAAGAGCGCCAAAAATTTTAATATTATTTATTGTTAATTGAAGCCGCGTTAGCGATGGCAGTGAAAAGCCTGCAGGCACGCTTTTGGGCGTGACGAGGACTTGCAACGAACAGCGCGACCAGCCAGGTGGCGGGGAACGCCCAAAATAACTTTATATCAATTGCTGTACTTATTGGTATTAAACCAAAAAAAAAGCGCCTGAAAATTTCCGGCGCTTTTGATTCAATATTTATGTATTTCCTATTTCCAAAATGCAGCATACAAGGCCACTAAAATAATCATCACGGCAAATGCGCCAATGTTAAATTCAGGACTTGTTTTAAACAACGCTTTTGAAAGCGGAATACCTTTTTCATCATCTTTCCCTTTATTTTGCGTCCAGCTCACAATCGCAATAACAATCATAGTAAGTATTGCGGTATACGCCATTTGATCCAAGAAAGGAACATTCACAAACAATGAACTTGTAGACCATCCTTTTGGCGCCACTTTAAAATACATAGCGATTGGAATGGAAACCAAAGCCCCAACAATGGCGCCTTTGTTGGTTGTTTTTTTCCAGAACAATCCCAAAATAAATATGGCTAAAATTCCCGGACTCACAACACCGGTATATTCTTGAATAAACTGAAAAGCCTGGTCAATGCCACCCAATAAAGGCGCCATAAAACAAGCGATAACCAAAGCAACACCTGCAGAGATTCTTCCCATATTCACAGTGCTTTTATCACTCGCATTTTTGTTGATGTATTGTTTGTAAATATCCATCGTAAAAATGGTTGAAGTTGAATTCAGCATAGATGCCAAAGATGATACAATAGCCGCTGCCAAAGCTGCAAAAGCAACTCCTTTTAACCCGGTAGGCAAAAATTGCAACAACCAAGGATAGGCTTTATCTGCCTGTTCTAAGGTCGGTAAATTTTTAAGTCCGGCCATTCCCAAACGCGCCATAATCTCAGGATCATTTACCATCACATAAGCTGCAATACCAGGAACCACCACAATTAATGGAATCACCAATTTTAATCCTGCAGCCAATAAAATCCCTTTTTGGGCTTCTTTTAAAGATTTTGCTGCCAAAGTTCTTTGAATGATATACTGATTAAAACCCCAATAATATAAATTCGCAACCCACATACCGCCAATCAAAACACCAATTCCTGGCAAACGATCGTAGTAAGGACTTGTTTCATCAAAAATCATCACAAATCTTTCAGGAGCCGCTTCATACACTGTTTTTAAACCGGCCCAAATGCCTTGTCCGTCGGAAACCATATTCAAAGCCAGGTAAGTTGTAACCAAACCTCCTAAAACTAAAAACACTACCTGAATAACATCTGTCCACGCCACTGCTGATAGTCCGCCATACAAAGAATAAGCAGCCGCAAACAACGCCAATCCTATTACCCCATAAACCATAGGAATTCCCATAATGGTTTCTAAAGCCAAAGACCCTAAATACAATACCGATGTTAAATTCACAAACACGTAAAGCGCGATCCAGAATACGGCTAAAATGGTTTTTAAGTTGGTTGAAAATCGTTTTTCAACAAATTCGGGAATGGTATACAATCCTTTTTCAATAAAAATGGGCAAAAAGAATTTCCCCACAATAATTAAGGTAATCGCCGCCATCCATTCATAAGAGGCAATCGCCAATCCCAAAGCAAAACCAGAACCCGACATTCCGATAAACTGTTCCGCAGAAATGTTTGCAGCGATTAATGATGCTCCAATAGCCCACCAAGGCAATGATTTACTTGCCAAAAAATAATCTTCGGCAGTTTTTTGATGTCCTTTTTTGTCTCTTGACACCCATAAACCCACTCCTAAAATTAATACAGCATACGCTATAAAAACGAAATAATCCCAAAATCCGAAATGTGCAGTCATGATATTTTATTTGTATTTAGTTATTGATTCTTATTGATATTTTTATTGGCCTAGTCTGACAAATAGTTGAATTTCCTGAAATATGCCTTTGAGGCAAAGAAACAAAAACTTCAAAATTTTTGCTGAAAACACCAGAATGCTTTAAAGCTTTAATTTTTTTTGAATTATAACGATTTTTTTGGTCGATTGCTGTAAGTAAAACGGCATTATTGTCATCATAGAAATACGCTCCAATATTGTTAATTTTTTCTGGAGATTCTATATTTACAACGTTTTCGGAGCTGATGAAATCAATTTCCTTCATTAACAAAGCTAAATTAAATAGCCGTTTTATAGATTAGAATGCTAACTTACTAAATTTATCTTTACAAAATGCCCTATTTTTTAGTGGAATTTATAAAATAAAAGGCCAAAATTTTCAATATGATATTTATGTCCAAAATTTCAACTAATTAACTTTCAATTTCAAATAGCATCAAAACAATATCTTTTAGCGCAAAGCAACAAAAAAATCCATAATTGCAAAAAAACAGATTAAAATTTCAATTTTCAAGCAAACTTATTTAACTGAAAGTAAACACATTGTAAAAAAATGTGTAACTTTAGGTAGCACATTTTGCAGCAAATTGAAACAGCAGCCATGGATAAAAAAAATTCAAAGTCTGTAGCAATCATTGTGGCGCACCCAGATGACGAAACATTGTGGGCTGGAGGAACTGTTTTGAGCCACCCATTATGGAATTGTTTTATTGTTTGTCTTTGCAGAAAAAGCGATTTAGAACGCGCCGCAAAATTCTCAAAAACATTGCAAATTTTAGGATCTGAGGGAATTATGGGCGATGTAGACGACGGCCCGGATCAAAATCCGCTAAATGAAAACGAATTAGCGCAAACCATCCTAAAGCTATTGCCTTCTAAACATTTCGACCTTATTATTACACACAGTCCAAACGGAGAGTATACAAAACATCTCCGACACGAAGAAACAGGAAAATCGGTCATTAAACTTTGGCACGAAGGGAAAATCTCAGCAAAGGAACTTTGGCTTTTTGCGTATGAGGACCACAATAAGAAATACTTGCCCAAACCAATAGAAAATGCTTCGGCTACCTATAAACTTTCCGAAGGAATCTGGCAAAAAAAATACAAGCTCATTACAGAAACCTACGGATTTGAAAAAACCAGTTTTGAAGCGCAAACAACGCCCAAATCTGAAGCATTCTGGCAGTTCACCAATCCGACTGATGTTCAACATTGGCTTTCTTCAGAAAATAAAACCTTTTTAAAAAAAATCAATCAAAAATAAAAATTCATTGTGTTATGAAAGTACTCTTATTATATGACTATCCGCCGTCTCCGGGAGGACTCGCAACACAAGGAGATTTATTGTACAAAGGCCTGGTAAGCCTGGGCGTTGATGTTCATGCGGTTAATTTCGAATCTCCTCAGGAAAAGGAATGGTACTATCGATGGTTTAAGCCAGATGTAGTGGTTGGCGTTGGTTATTGGGGACATACGCCTCAATTGATTCTGCATCCACAAAAACATGGCGTTCAGCCTGTTCCTTGGCTGGTAGCCGATGGCTATATCGCAAATTACCAGGATACGTTAAATGCGCTTCCGCTCATATTGGTAACTTCAAATTGGGTGAAGGAAATGTATGTTCGAGACGGAATAAAAGCCGATAATATTGAGGTTTTGCCCGTTGGTTGTGATACGGATGCTTTTACGCCTTTCAGCAAAAATGACCCAAAAGTTTTAGCTGTGCGCAAATCATTTGGCATTTCTCCAAACCAAATAATGCTCTTGACAGTGGGTGGTGACGCCGCTTCAAAAGGAGCACAAGAAGTGATGCAGGCGCTAAGTATTATCAACAGTAAAGTACCCGATTATAAATATATTTGCAAGGTTTGGCCACAGAAACGAAGCAGACTCCAAAATTCGGCCGATATGGAATTGGCCAAGCAATTGGGCATCGAAAAAAACATCACTTACACTACAGGTATTGTTTCGCGTAATTATATGCCTTATCTCATAGGAGCCTGTGATATTTATGCCGCACCATCACGGCTTGAAGGTTTTGGAATGCCACAAGTGGAAGCGGGCGCTTGCGGAAAACCGGTAATTGGCATTAATGCGATGGGATTGCTTGATACAATGGTTCACGGAAAAACAGCATTATTAGCAAATGTAGCGCAGAAAATTATCCTAAATGAAGTGGTTCTTGGTAAAGAATCGGGTTATGAAGACCAGCACCGCATTGTATTTGACACACCCCGAACTGTGGATTATCGCGCAAGTGTGCACGACATCGCCAAATATTTGACGGATTTGATGACTGATGCCCCTTTGCGTGAAAAAATGGGAAATGCAGGAAGAAACCGGGTAGTTGAAAATTTCGATTACCGCGTGGTCGCAAAACGATTTGTGCAAATTATGAATGAGAAATTGGGAATAAAATAATTTATCAATCATGAAAACTGCAATCTGGAATGAGATACAAGAAGCCAAAAAAGCCGCGCTTGAGGTATTGATCCACAATGCCAACGGTCCTTATAACGGACTTCCACGAACAGCCGGTTGGGGATATCCTGAACCCTATACGCGAGATTTGTTGTTTTCAATCTTTGGAATTGCAGTTTCTGATAACAGGTATTTATTGGAAAGCATCAGAAAAGTTTTGGAAACGCTGGCAAAAAACCAAACGGAACACGGTCACATCACTTCCTTGGTGCACGATAAAGAAAATCGCGGATCAAGTGATACAACCCCTTTGTTTTTGCTTGGAGTTGGCATATTCAGAAAAGTGACTGGGGAACAAAATTTTCTTGAAGAGGCCGTAAAAAAAGCAATGACTTGGATGGAATATCAATGTCCGTTAGATCTGTATTTAGTAGCCCAGCAACCAACAAGCGATTGGCGCGACGAGCAATGGGTTCTTGGTTATGGCTTATTTGTGAATACTTTGACTTATAGCTACCTCCGACTGCTAAATCAGCACGAAAGAGCGGACAAAATGTATAAGGAAATGCGGAATTTCACCAACTCAGGAAACTCAGAATCCGGCCAGCTTCATGAAGGTTTTTTGCTGAAACACAAACCCTATTTTGCGTTTTGGTCCTATAAAATATACAGCAGCGAACGCTTCGATCTTTTGGGCAACAGCATTGCGATACTTTCTGGTCTTGTTTCCACTTCAGAAGCAGAAAAAATGATTATTTGGATTGAAGACATATGTGAATCAATGAAAAATAGCGGCGAACTCGCAGGTAATCTGCCGCCTAATTTTTTCCCTTTTATGCAACCGGAAGATGCCGACTGGATTCCCCGATATGAAATTTACAATATGCCCGGAGAATATCATAACGGAGGCATCTGGCCTTTTATTTGCGGATTTTATGTGGCCGCACTTGTTGCCGCCAAAAAACATGAACTCGTCATGGAAAAGCTTATTGAGCTCACAAAAATCATTAAAAAATCTGCTGCCAAAAATCTGGCTTTCGGATTTAATGAATGGATAAAAGCACAAGATGGCAAAGTAAAAGGACAAGATTGGCAAACCTGGTCGGCGGCGCTTTATCTGTATGCCGTAAATTGCGTTGAAGAAAACAGCACCCCGTTTTTTGATGATATGAGAACCTAATTTTTTTGTTATGAGAATTTTAATCAAAAAGGACAAAGAGGAAGTTGGCCGTTGTGTTGCCGATTATTTAATCAACAGAGTGAATGCGTTTAAACCCACAAAATTAAAACCGTTTGTATTGGGATTGCCAACAGGTTCCTCTCCAATTTCAACTTATAAAGAATTGATACGAAGACATCAATTGGGTGATATTTCTTTTAAAAATATCATCACATTTAATATGGATGAATATGTTGGGATTCCTGAAAATCATCCCCAAAGTTATCATTACTTTATGTACGACAATCTCTTTAACCATATTGACATTCCCCATAAAAACATTCATATTTTAAATGGAAATGCACCCGACCTTGAAAAGGAATGCCTTGAATTCGAAAAGAAAATCACCAAAGTCAGAGGCATTGAACTGATGCTTGGCGGCATTGGATCTGACGGACATATTGCATTTAATGAACCCGGCTCTTCCTTGTCTTCCAGAACAAGAATAAAATCGCTGAGCTACAATACCATTCTTGCCAATTCAAGATTTTTCGACAATAACATTTCACAGGTGCCCACAAAAGCGCTGACTATGGGCGTTGGCACCGTGATAGACGCAAGAGAAGTGTTGATTATCATCACAGGATTTAACAAAGCCCGGGCATTAAGAGAAGTTGTTGAAGGCAGTATCAGCCATATGTGGACGGTTTCCATGCTTCAGATGCACCAAAAAGGAATTATTGTTTGCGACAAAATGGCAACTATGGAATTAAAAGTTGAAACCGTGAAATATTTTCAGAATATCGAAAATATTGCGGCAGATAAAATGTTCAATTCGATTTAGATAAATGCTAAAACAAAAAAAGCCTCTCGTTTCCGAAAAGCTTTTTGTGCGGGCTGCGATCCTTCCCTCGGCTCCGCCTGCCTAACGGACAGGCAGGCTCGGGGTAAACTTCTCGTCTCTCCGCCTTATTTATTTCAATCAAACTGTTCTAAAAACAAAAAAAGCCTCTCGTTTCCGAAAAGCTTTTTGTGCGGGCTGCAATCCTTCCCTCGGCTCCGCTCGGGATAAACTTCTCGTCTCTCCGCCTTCCTTTTACCAAATCAAAATTTATTTCACAAAAAAAGCCTCTCGTTTCCGAAAAGCTTTCTGTGCGGGCCGCGATCCTTCCCTCGGCTCCGCCTGCCTAACGGACAGGCAGGCTCGGGATAAACTTCTCGTCTCTCCGCCTTATTTATTTCAATCAAATTGTTCTAAAACAAAAAAAGCTCCTCGTTTCCGAAAAGCTTTTTGTGCGGGCGGAGAGACTCGAACTCTCAAACCTCGCGGCACCAGATCCTAAGTCTGGCGTGTCTACCAATTTCACCACGCCCGCATTATTGTGGGTGCAAATATACACAATCCTTGCAAATTGCAAAGTACATCGTACTCTTTTTTCTATAATTTCAATCAAATAAAAATTTCGTAAATTTGGACTTATAAATATAGTAATATGGAAAATATAAAATCATACGTAAATCAGCATAAAGACCGCTTTATCGCTGAATTAATTGAACTGCTAAAAATACCTTCTGTGAGCGCCGATTCTGCTTTCAGCAAAGATATTTTAAAAACTGCCGACGCCATAAAATCTGCACTGGAAAAAGCGGGTTGCGACAAAGTTGAAATATGCAAAACTCCGGGAAACCCAATTGTTTACGGGGAAAAAATAATCGACAAAAAATTGCCGACCATCCTTGTGTACGGACATTATGATGTGCAGCCAGCCGACCCCATTGACCTTTGGGATTCGCCACCATTTGAACCGGTAATCAAAAAAACTAAAATCCATCCCGATGGCGCTATTTTTGCCCGCGGTGCCTGCGACGATAAAGGCCAAATGTATATGCACGTGAAAGCGTTGGAATACATGGTTTCAACCAACCAACTTCCTTGCAATGTAAAATTTATGATTGAAGGCGAAGAAGAAATTGGTTCCGTTAGTCTGGCTTGGTTCGTGGAACGCAATCAGGAAAAATTGGCGAACGATATTATTTTAATTTCCGATACCGGAATGATTTCAAACTCGCAACCCTCAATAACCACTGGTTTGCGCGGCTTGAGCTATGTTGAAGTTGAAGTTACCGGTCCAAACAGGGATTTACATTCTGGTTTGTACGGTGGCGCAGTCGCCAATCCAATCAATATTTTAGCCAAAATGATTGCTTCTTTACACGATGAAAACAACCGCGTTACCATTCCTGGTTTTTACGATAAAGTAGCGGATTTGTCAAAAGAAGAAAGAGCAGAAATGGCAAAAGCGCCGTTTTCATTGGACAATTATAAAAAAGCATTGGACATTGAAGAAGTGTACGGCGAAAATGGCTATACCACCAACGAACGCAATTCCATCCGCCCAACATTGGATGTGAACGGAATTTGGGGCGGCTATATTGGTGAAGGCGCAAAAACAGTGATTGCCAGCAAAGCACACGCCAAAATTTCTATGCGATTGGTACCAAACCAAGATTGGCAAGAAATTACCGAATTGTTTAAAAAACACTTCGAAAATATTGCACCAAAATCGGTGAAAGTGATCGTAAAACCGCATCATGGCGGACAAGGTTATGTAACACCAATTGACACCATTGGATATAGAGCCGCAAGTAAAGCGTATCAGGAATCTTTTGGAGTCGCTCCAATTCCGCAACGATCTGGCGGAAGTATTCCTATTGTCGCACTTTTTGAAAAAGAACTTAAAAGCAAAACAATGTTAATGGGATTTGGGTTGGACAGCGATGCCATCCATTCGCCAAACGAACATTTTGGTATTTTTAATTACCTGAAAGGCATTGAAACCATTCCGTTATTTTACAAGTATTTTACGGAAATGTCTTAAAAAAAGAATCCCAAATTTGCGAATCAAATTTGGGATTCTTTTTTATATTTAATTGTTTATTTTTTCCGTCTTCGGACTTCGGACTTCGGTCTCCCAACTTCCGACTTCCAACTTCCAACTTCCTACATTTTCTTAACGTATTTCGTAATAATCACAATTTGGGTAGGACCAACTTTGCCTTCAATAAATTCGGCATTTTCACGATCTAATGTAATTCTTCTCACGGCAGTTCCCTGTTTCGCAACCAAACTTGAGCCTTTTACTTTTAAATCTTTTATCAGCACAACTGTATCTCCTGCCTGCAAAATAACCCCATTCACATCTCTGTGCACAATTTCTGTTGTATTTTCTTCAATAACTCCCAAAGCTTTCGCCCAAGCCAAAGTTTCTTCATCCAAATACAGCATATCCAACAAATCTTGCGGCCAACCTTCAGCTTTTAAACGTGTTAACACTCTCCAAGCCATAACTTGTACTGCAGGCACTTCACTCCACATACTGTCGTTCAAACAACGCCAATGATTCGCTTCAACCGCATCCTCATTTTCAATTTGATTGCTGCAAGTTCCGCAAACAACCACACTGTCATCCTCATTTCCGTTTTTTGCTGGCTGCACTTCGTAAGCGCTTAAATCCTCTGTTGAACCGCACAATTCACATTTACCTCCGCTGCGAGCTTCTAATTTTTTCGATATACTCATAAGTGTTTTTTTAAAAACGTAAAATTACGTCTAATTAATAGCAATCACAACCGCTTCTTAAATTCTACGATTTTGGGCCTGCCCGCCATTTTGGTGGGCGTTCCCCGCCACCTGGCGGGTCGCGCTATTCGTTGCAAGTCCTCGTCACGCCCAAAAGCGTGGCTGCGGGCTTTTCACTGCCATCGCTAACGCGGCTTCAATTAATAATTGATACCTTTGAACTTTTAAACTTTTCCTCCATTGCATATACAATAAAAATACAATTCTGTTGTTATTTTTATTCTCCGGTCATTTTTAATAATTCTTTAATAAAATATTTCAAAAACTTTTACGTTATTTGCATTACAAACTACTATGTTATGCTTAATCAATTCTTTTGGATGTGCTCCGGCGCAGATACCGATATTCTAAAAACAAGTTCAAAAGCTGAACAACTTAAATATGCAGGTATTGGCGGAACCGTATTTTTTACCGCAGTTATGGCTTTTATTGCCTCAAGTTATGCGCTATTTACTGTTTTCGACAATTACTATACGGCCATCTTTTTCGGACTTATTTGGGGATTGCTCATTTTTAATTTAGACCGATTTATTGTTTCCACCATCAAAAAAAGCGATTCCAAATGGAAAGAAATTTGGCAGGCAACACCGCGAATTATATTGGCCATCATTATTGCGGTGGTTATTTCAAAGCCTTTGGAAATTAAGATTTTTGAAAAAGAAATCAATCAGGTTTTGTTAACGCAAAAAAACGAATTAACACTGGCAAACAAATCACAAATCGCCAACCAGTTTACACCCGAAATTACCACAATCCAAAATGAAATAACGGGTTTAAAACAAGAGATCGACACCAAAGAAACGGAAACAAATGCCTTATATGAAACCTATATTGCCGAAGCTGAAGGCAGAAAAGGAACCAAACTGCTCGGCAAAGGTCCGGTTTATACAGAAAAACGCGAAAAACACGATGCGGCTTTGGCCGAATTGCAGCAAATAAAAACAGAGAACAAAGCTAAAATCACTGAAAAAGAAGCGCAAATTGTCGCTTTAACCAAGCAACAAATTACGCAAATCACCGCAACACAACCCATTATTGATGGTTTCGACGGATTGATGGCGCGGATAAATGCTTTGGAAAAATTGCCTTGGCTGCCATCATTTTTTATTTTCCTGTTGTTTTTAGCCATTGAAACTTCCCCTATTTTGGCAAAATTAATCGCCCCAAAAGGGGAATATGATTTCAAAACGCAGGATGTAGAAAATTCGGTAAGAGACTGGGTGCAGCAAAAGGCAAATCAGCGTGAAAAACTATTGGTTACAGATGACGCGCTCAATGAAGCCATATACAACGAATTGGCCGATGAAAAAGAACTATACAATTACAAAAAACAAAAAGCACGTGAAATTTTGCAATTTCAGGCCGATGCGTTTCATACCGCCCAAAAGAAAGTTGTTGGCTGATATTTTAAGTTTTCACAGTAAAAACAGAATCATTCTAGCGGATAAATAGTGACACTGTAACCTAGCCAGTTTTGCAGTTTATCGTAAATGAGTTGCTGGTCTTCTTTTGAAAAATCGGCGATTCTGGTTTTGTGCGAACCTTCCTTCAACACCATTTTCAAGGCATTCACATGAGGTTTCGGATTTGGTGCACAAGCGCCCCAAGTGTCAAATTCTCCATAAATATAAAGAATTTTATTTCCTTTATTCTCCACAAAATCGCGCACTTCATGGATGTAATTCGGGTTGTAGGTTAAGTCTGCATTTTTTGGCGCAAAACGTTTGTTTGTTGGGTTGTGAACCACTTTTAGTAAATCTTTTACCGGCGTTGTGTCAAATCCGTAATAACCCAATTCCGTTAAATGCTGATAATAAGATGGCAATAATTCCGTGTATGTTTGATCGTTATAAAAAGAAATGCCCACAATGTCGTTAATATATTGGAACATTGCAGCGGCAGTCGCATTTTCTTCAGGAATTTCATCACAATTACCGCCCCATTGCCAAAAAGAAAACGGAAATTCCAATACCGCGTATTCCAAGGCTTCTTCAATTGAAAGTTCCGTAAAACCCATATTTTTTATTGCAGCGTAGTTTGCAATTTCAGCTAAAACAGCTGTTCTGTTTTTTAAAACCGCTCTTTGAAATTCAGCAATTTTAATCCTGCAGGCATCACTTCCAACAGTTTTAATGTGATTTTCAGTTTTTATATCTTCCTGTCCGTTGATCAATGGTGCCACATAAGGCACCGCAACCTCAACATCCCAAGGATATTTCGACTTGTAAATTAATACTGTTTCGCCGCCTTTGCTGATTCCGGTTGAAATCCATTTTCCGGTGTAAATTCGTTTCAATTTGGTAACCAATTTGTGATAATCTTCAATGGCCTGATCGTTTTTTAAATACTGCCAGGGAATGGTATCGGGACGCGATTTTCCGTAAAAACGATATTCAACCTGAACCTGGTTTCCTTTGAATATTTTGCTTAATTCATAAGTGCTCGGATTCGCATTATAGCCTTCGGTAATTAAAACGGTCGGCATTTTTGTATCGGTATGCGATAAATAAACATAATGCTTAAAAGTGCCTGCTGAAAGATTTTTATGATCCAACGGCTGATCCAATACAATCTGGTAAGCTTTTGTAAAATGATCAATGGCTTCCATTTCTGTGATTTCAGCAGTTGGGAAAAGGATTGAAAGTTTCTGTTCAAAAGTTAAAATTTCAACAGAATCCAATGCAACAGTTTTGCATGAAACGACTGAAAAACTTAAGAAAACAAATAAAATTAGGGATTTATAAAACTTCATATTATTATTGGGTAAAATATTTTGTGAAGATAGCCATTAATCAAGGAAAAACCGCGTTAGGGATTGCAGCGATATCCTTTTTTAATTCGCCTTTTCGGCGAATTAAAAAAGATAAAGCGAAAAGCCCGACCCGCCAGCCGGCGGGAAACGCCCACCAAAAAAGAGGGGAAGTCCAAAAATTTGCGACAAAATTAAATCTCAATTTTTGCGCCCATAATTTTTAAAAATTCCCTGATAAAATTTGCGTGAGCCGGCCAGGCTGGAGAAGTCACCAAATTGCCGTCAACAAAAACGCCATCGGCCGGAATATTTTGAAATTCGCCTCCAGCAATTCTAACTTCGGGACCAACGGCAGGATATGCGGTTAATTTCCTGCCTTTCACCACATTGGCGGCAGTCAAAATTTGAATTCCGTGACAAATTGCTGCAACAGGTTTATTGGTAGTGAAAAAATGCCGAACCATTTCAAGGACTTTCTCATTGAGTCGCAAATATTCTGGCGCTCTTCCGCCGGGAAGAACCAAGCCGGCGTAATCACTCACATTTACCTTGTCAAAACTGTAATTTAAAGTGAAATTATGCCCGGGTTTTTCGGAATAGGTTTGGTCACCTTCAAAATCGTGGATGGCTGTTTTAACAAATTCCCCCTTTTTTTTGCCCGGACAAACCGCATGAACTTCATAACCCACCATTTCAAGCATTTGAAAAGGAACCATGGTTTCATAATCTTCGGTAAAATCTCCTGTTAAGAATAATATTTTTTTCATTGTAATCATTTTTAAATTAGGCATTAAAAAATTAGCAGATTGGTAATCGGCGATTTGATTTTAAACGGTTTTATTTCTTGATATATTTATTAATCAACGCCGTCAATTCACTTTGGCTGTAGGGTTTTGAAATATAATCGTTGCATCCTGCAGCAATTGCTTTTTCCCGGTCACCAGGAAGCGCAAAAGCTGTTTGTGCGAAAATAATAAGGTCTTTATTAAACTTTCTTATTTGCTTTGTAGCTTCATAGCCATTTAATTCGTTCATTTTAATATCCATCAACACAAAATCTATGTCGGGATTTTCTTTGCATAATTTAACTGCTTCCAATCCGTTAAAAGCAATTAAAGGCGATTTACAATAATCTTCAATCATTATTTCGAGCATCAATTCTGAAGTGATATCATCTTCAACGATTAATACTTTCAAATCTTTTCCTTGATGCAATTTTCCGGTTTTTGTAGTTAGATTTTTCATGTCCAATATTTTATTTGATTTTATGATATAGGGAATCGTAAAGTAAAAAGTGGTGCTCCCGCCCTTACCTGAAATTGAATTTTCTTCATCGCTTTCAACCCAAATTTTACCGCCAAGCATTTCAACAAAAGCTTTAGAAATAGCCAACCCCAAACCGGCGCCTTCATAATTTCTGGTAAGCGCTTCGCTGCCCTGCCTAAATCTTTCAAAGATGAGTTCCTTTTGTTCCAGGCGAATACCTTCGCCTGTATCTTTTACAAAAAACTCAAGTTCGGCTGATTCGCTATCTTTTTTTAAATTATAGCCAAATTCTATGGTACCGTGGTTGGTGAATTTTATGGCATTTTTAAGCAAATTGACCAAAATGACATAAATTTTTTCGCTATCTGAATTAATGATTGCGTTATTATCCGGCAAAGTATTTAAATAACCATAATTAATGCCTTTTTGTGCAATTTCATCTTTAAAAGCAGCATATATGCTTTCTATTTGATCGTTGATATTAAATTCAGCAT
>JAUSOJ010000316.1 GCA_030656195.1 Lutibacter sp. | reverse complement strand
ATATTAAATATTAGAAGTTAAATATTAAAAGTTAAAAGTTTCAAGTTTCAGTCCCGATAGCTATCGGGATCAAGTTTCACGTTTTTAAACATATATCATACAACTTATTCCAAGAGGGGAATTAATTCAGATCAATATATATGAACTTCCCTGATTGTTTTTAATTGGTTTCTATCACCTTTTTCAACTTCGGTCTGCGGTCTGCCGTCTTCGGACTTATAATTTCACAACATATAACATTTAACATATAACGTATAACCAATAACCAATAACTTATTACTTTATCTCATATATTTTATTGTAAAGATGTTTGTATCTTGAAATAATTTCATCGCGTTTTGGTTTCATAGTTGGCGTTAACAAACCATTGTCAATTCCCCAAACTTCTGGTGTGAGTTCAAATCTTTTAATCATTTCCCACTTGCCGAAATTTACGTTCCCTTTATCAATTTCTTTTTGAATACGTTTAATAATGCGAGGATTTATGATTAAATCTGAGTTATTTTCTAAAACTGGTTCATTTTTGCGTTTTGCCCATTCTCTTAAGAATTCAAAATTGGGTTGAATTAAAGCTGCTGCCATTTTTTGACCTTCACCTAAAACTAATATTTGTTCAATAAAACGAGATTGTTTCATCTGGTTTTCAAGCAATGCAGGAACAATGTATTTCCCGCCCGAGGTTTTAAAAATTTCTTTTTTACGACCAGTAATTTTTAAGAATCCATCTGCATCTATTTCGCCTTTATCGCCAGTGTGGAAATATCCTCCAGACATAACTTCAGCAGTTTTTTCAGGATCTTTATAATAACCTAGCATAACGTTCGGACCTTTTATTAAAATTTCGCCATCTTCAGCAATTTTAACTTCAACTTTGTCAATTGCTTTTCCAACAGTTCCAAATCTTAAGTGATGATCTTTATACATATTAACTGATACAACAGGTGATGTTTCTGTTAATCCGTAACCTTCCATAATCTCCATTTTAGCAGCTGTAAAAACTCGAGCTAAACGAGGTTGTAGCGGAGCAGAACCAGAAACCATAGTGGTTAAATTTCCACCCAATGCTTCTCTCCATTTGCTAAAGATTAGTTTATTTGCCAATGCTAATTTTTTTTCATATAACCAACCATTTTGTCCATATGGTTCGTATTTTAATCCTAAGTCAACCGCCCAAAAGAACAACATTTTTTTAATCCCAGTTAAAGCTGTTCCTTTATTAATAATACCATCATACACTTTTTCGAGCAAACGTGGCACAACTGACATTAATGAAGGTTTTATCTCTTTTAAATTGTCTCCAATTTTATCCATTGCTTCGGCAAAATAAATTGAAATACTAGCATATTGGTATAAATAATGAAGCATTCTTTCAAAAATATGACAAACAGGTAAAAAACTTAATACTGTCATTCCATCTTCTAACGGTAAACGCGGGAAACTGGCTAAAACATTTGAAACTATGTTATTATGCGAAAGCATAACTCCTTTTGGAGTACCAGTAGTTCCAGATGTGTAAATAATGGTGGCCAAATCAGACGGCTTTACGGAATCTTTTAGCGCCTCAACTTCGGGCTGGTTGCTTTCATCTTTTCCTAAATCAAATATATCAGACCAATTTTTGCAACCTTCAACGGTATCAAAGGAATAGATTTCTTTTAAAGTAGGTACATTTTGCTTAACGGCATCAGCCTTCGCAAATAATTCTGCATCAGATAAGAAGCAATAATTAACTTCTGCATGATTAAAAATATACTCGTAATCTTCCTTAGAAATAGTTGGATACATTGGAATATTAACAGCGCCAATTTGCATTACTGCAATATCGAGAATATTCCATTCTGTTCTGTTTGTAGTTGCTAATACAGCAATTTTATCGCCGGGTTTTACGCCTAATTTTAGTAAACCTCTACTAACGGCATTTGCTTTATCAATGTATTCCTGAGTTGAAATGGATTCCCATTTTCCATGGTATTTAGTGGTAAATGCTTTATCTAACTTAGAATTTTCAAGCTGGTAATAGGCGAAATCGAATAAACGAGTAACTTTTAAAGACATATTTAACAATTGTAGTTATTTTGTGAAAATTATAATAATTAATATGAATATACAAGTAATGGAATTACATAAACTGTAAAATAGCATTAAATAAAATAAAAGGCATGAAATTTTATTTAAAAATACTTTTTTGAAATAAAATTATGCATTATTTGTTTTTTTTCAATTAAAATCATTTATAAAAGCGGTTGGCTAAGGCAAAACCTTATTTTTTTGCCTTTTAGATATTAAGCCAAGTTAAGGATCTATTCGTGAAAATTAATTTTTATAGATTTTTGCCCACAAATGACTGTAGTTTTCTAAAATAACTTTTCGTTTCATTTTTAGGGTGGGCGTAAGTAAATTGTTTTCAATGCTCCAAATCTCAGAAGTCAGCTCAAAGGCTTTAATCTGTTCCCATTGACCCAATTTCTCATTGACTTTATCAATTTCTTTTTGAATGCGTTTAATCACTTTTTTATGCTGAATTACGCCTTCATTTGAACCGTCAAATTCAATTTCTTTGCGTTTTGCCCATTCCAATAAAAATTCATAATGTGGCTGAACAATCACTGCCGGCATTTTTTGGCCTTCTCCAATCACCATCGCCTGTTCAATAAACCGGGATTCTTTCAACAATCCTTCAATGGCCGATGGCGCAATGTATTTTCCGCCCGATGTTTTAAACATTTCTTTCTTGCGATCGGTAATTTTTAGAAATCCGTCCGCATCCAATTCGCCAATATCTCCGGTATGCAAATACCCATGTACGATTGTTTCATTGGTTAATTCCGGATTTTTATAATAACCCATCATCACATTGGAGCCTTTTACCAATATTTCGCCATCCTCGGCAATTCTGACTTCCATATCCTCCAAAATTCGGCCCACGGTTCCAATTTTAAAGCCTTTATTTCTGAAATCGTTGATAGAAATTCCGGGAGAAGTTTCGGTCATTCCGTAGCCTTCAAAAATTGGAATTTGCGCAGCCGTAAAAACACGGATTAAATTTGGTTGAAGCGGTGCGCTTCCCGATACCAGAAATTTAATATTTCCGCCCAAAGCTTCACGCCATTTGCTGAAAACCAATTTGTTGGCAATATTTAGCTGAAAATGATACCACCAGCCATTTTTTTGATAAGGTTCGTATTTTTTGCCCAAATTAAGCGACCAAAAGAACAGCATTCTTTTGATCCCTTTTAAATTGCTTCCCTTGTCCACAATTTTATCGTAAATTTTTTCCAGCAATCGCGGCACAACTGGAATAAAATGCGGTTTTACCTCTCTTAAATTGTCGCCCAATTTATCGATGGATTCCGCAAAATAAACTTCAAATCCCATATACTGATAATAATACAAGGCAAAACGTTCAAAAATGTGGCAAACAGGCAAGTAGCTCAAAACCATATAATTGCCTGGTGTAAAATCCAGTGCTTTGGCGCTGGAAAAAGCATTTTCAACAATGTTTTTATGGGAAAGCATCACGCCTTTTGGGGTGCCGGTGGTGCCTGAAGTGTAAATGATGGTCGCTAAATTGGTGCCCGGAACTTGTGTTTTTAGCAAGTCAACTTCTGTTTGATTGCTTTGGTCTTCTCCCAATTTCAACAGGGAATTCCAGCTTGAAATTCCTTCAACAGTTTCAAAAGAATAAAGATCCCTTAATTGGGTATCGTCTTTTATTTTTGATACTTTATGCGCCAAAGCTGAATCGGAAACAAAACACAAAACAGCATCGGAATGGTTGATGATGTATTGATAATCGCTCGAAGAAATGGTAGGGTATAAGGGAACATTAACCGCGCCGATTTGCAAAACGGCCACGTCTAAAATGCTCCATTCAACCCTGTTTGTGGCAGTTACCACCGCAATTTTATCGTTGGGTTTTACGCCCAAACGCAGCAAAGCCCTGCTGATGCAATTCGCCTGATCAATATAACTTTGGGTGGAAGTTGAAATCCACCGATCTCCAACTTTGGTGTTAAAACACTTTTCCTGCGGATTGGTTGCCAA
>JAUSOJ010000315.1 GCA_030656195.1 Lutibacter sp. | reverse complement strand
AAAAGCCTGTCTGAAAATTAATTTTCAGACAGGCTTTTTAAATATTCATTCAAAATTTTTTATTGAACCGGAATCACGATTTTAACTTTTGCCCATTTTATGATGATTTCTTTTTCACCAACGGCATAATCAAGTTCTTCCTGGTTGCTATCCATATAATCAGGTTTCACATTCATTCTTAAAACGTCTAAATCCTTATTGTACCCATTAGATCCCCAAGCATCATTTTTGCTGTTCAGGATTACAGTCCACTCCTTGTTTTCACTTGGAATAATAAAAAAACCGTATTTTCCTGCTTTAACCATGGTGTTTCCAATTTTAACGTCTTTATCGAAAGAAAAAGTGGTATTTTCATTGGCTCCGGCTCTCCAAACTTCATCAAATTTCACCAATTCACCCCAAATGGTTCTTTCTTTTACGCTTGGTGCGCCATAATCAATAGTAATTGCAACATCGCCAACCTTGCCGTTTGATTGTTTTCTTGGGCTTTTTTGTGCAAAGGTTATTGTGGTCACCAGCAATAACAAAAATAATAGTTTAAATTTTTTCATCATTATTTTTTAGACCATTCGGCAATAGATTCTTTGTTCATTTTTACATAATCGGCATTTCCTGCTTTTTCAGCAGCGGCCAAAGATTTTTTTGCTGTGGCAATGGCTCCGGCTTTGTCGCCCAAATCTGCTTGAATCAAACTCATTCTGCGTAAATACCAAAATGCAGGATCATCTCCGACAGTTGCTTTTTTCATCCATTCCAACGCTTGTTTTAAATCTTTTCCTTCCGTATGGTAATAGGTTGCTGCTTGAAAATAATCATTTTTTGTTGGGCCTGCCATAGCAGTTTCTATACTTTTAAGCGTTGTTTTATCGGTTGGCACCTCAAATTTAACGCCTACGTAGGTATTTTCCCAACTGATTCCCAATACTCCTGAATTATTGCTTAAATCGTCAAACGACAATGTAAAAGTCTCAATTTTTTTAGGCATTGGCGTTACTTCAACAGTGGTTTTTAACGCAACTTTGGTTTCATCCCACTTTGCCGGATTTCCCCAATTGGTGGCATCGCTGTAAAAAATAACTTCCCAAGATGATTGATTTGGAATGGTATAAATGGCATAAGTTCCTTTTTTTAATTCTTTTCCGCCAATGGTTACATCATCGCTGAAAGTAATTTTGGTGTTTGCGTTTGCACCGGTTCTCCAAACTTCTCCAAAAGGAACCAAATTCCCGAAAATAGTTCTGCCTTTCATCGCAGGACGAGAATATTCAACCTTAACATCGGTTAAACCGACAACTTGTTCCATTTTTGCGGCCGGACTTGCTTGTGGTGTTTTAATCTGAGCGTTTATTGCTGAAGAGATTCCAACAATAACAAATAGCATAAATAATTTTTTAAGCATCATAGTAATAGTTTAAGTTAAGTATCAAATATAGCATTTTACAGCACCCTAAAACCACGTTTTTTTTAATTTTAACAATTTTTTAAGAAGTGATCAGCGTAAATTTATTGGTATTTTTTTCTTCTGAAATAGTTGAAAATGAATCCGAATAATGCGAGAATGATTAGAGGGAAAAGAATGTTTATCAATTGCCATTTACCCGATTCTTCAAATGCTTTTTCTTTGTTAAGAAAGTCGATTTTAACCGTTTTTGAACGAATGTTGATCAGGCCGGAATCATCCAGCAAATAATTTACGGTATTCAGTAAAAATTCTTTGTTGCCGTAACGCTGATTCGTCCATTTATTAAGGCCTAATTCAAGCGGACTTCCTTTCGCAATTTCGTTGGCTATTATGTCGCCGTCGGCAATGACCACCATTTTATTTTCAGTTCCGTTTTCTTTTGTCTCTGAAATTTCAAAAGGTTTTATTCTGCCAAAATAAGCCGATTTAAATTTCCCTTCCAGCAACACTGAAATCGTTTTATTTCCTTTGCGATATTCTTCCTGATTTGGTTTTTGGGTAATGGTTCTCAAGGAAATGATGGCTGGCGTTCCTGTCGATTTTGAAAGCGGGGAACTTTGAAGCAATACCGTTTTTTGAATGTTGTTTTTTAGGGTATCAATGGTGTTGGCGAATTTCAGGTTTACCGCTTCAATATTGTTGTTTATTGGATGGTTATTTAAAGAATTCACCAAAGGAAAATATTCCCATAAAAATTGGTTAAATTGGGTTTGGTTTCCAATATTTCCTGTTGCCAAAGGAATTTCTGAACTGTATAAATCGGCAATTAAATCGGGATTGATTCTAATGCCGTAATTAAAAAACAAATCGGTTAACCCTAAATCTCTGGGGTATGCTAACGTTTCGCCGGTTTGCATTAAACTGTCCAATTCTGCCTGCACATTGTCTATTAACCACAATGTTTTACCGCCATTCATCACAAATTGGTCCATCGTAAATTTTTCTGCTTCCGTAAATTTTTCGGTTGGTTTGGCGATGATGGCCAGGTCAAATGTTGAAATTTGCGCCAATGTTTTTTGCGGTTGCACCGCCACACTGTCTAGCGTAAAAGGCGCCAAAAAGTAATATTCGCCCAATTTTCGCAAAAAATCGGCCAAATAAATATCACTGAGTTCACCATTTCCTCTTAAAACAGCTATTTTCTTCGATTTTTCTGAAGTGATTTTATGTATGGCATTGGCAAAGGCGAATTCTAAATTTTGAATGGAGCTTTCCAATTGTTGGTTTTGCGAATTTGAAAACACATCATTTAAAAGCGATACATTTTCAGTTTTGTTTTTATGGGAAACCACCGCCCAAGGAAAGATCACGATTTCAGATAACTTTCCGTTTTCCTGAATTTGTAACCTGCTTGGCTCAAGTCCGCTTTCAATTAAATTTTGTGCGATTTCTGCAGGATCCACAAACCGAAATTGAATATTTTTATTAAGGGCTTTCAGTTCTTCCAAATGCAATTTGGTTTCTGTTTGAAGCCGTTTAAATTCAGCAGGAAAATCGCCATTTAAATAAACGGTAACAACAACAATATCCTTAACATTCTCAACAATTTTTTCTGTGGCTTTGGAAAGTGTGTAACGTTTGTCTTGCGTAAAATCGAATCTTTTATAAACTTTTGAGCCTATAAGATTCAATAAAATCAAACTTATTAAAATGACCGATATTTTAGAATACTTATTTTTCATGCTGGATTCTAAAATGGGTGAAAATTAAAAAGATCGAAGTCACGGAAATAAAATAAATTAAATCGCGTGTGTCAATAACGCCTTTGCTGATGCTGTTAAAATGTTCGCTCATCCCTAAACTTTTAAGGGCGAAATCAAAATTTCCAACTAAATTCAACGTGGAAATGGCTTCAAATCCGTAAAATAAAAAGAAAGAAATAATAACCGCAATAATGAACGAAACGATTTGATTTTTAGAAATTGTGGATGAAAAAACGCCAATGGCAGTATATGCGCTTGCCAAAAAAAGCAATCCGACAAAAGAGCCAAAAGTGGTTCCAAATTCAATATTTCCAACCGGATTTCCCAATTGATAAACGCTGTAAGCATAGATTAAAGTTGGAATTATAGCCAAAATCACTAAAATCAACGCGCCTAAATATTTCCCTAAAATGATTTCCCAGTTGGTGATGGGTTTGGTTTTGATAATTTCTATGGTTCCCGTGTTTATTTCTTCAGAAAAACTGCGCATCGTAATGGCCGGAATTAAAAAGATGAAAATCCACGGCGCTAAAAAAAAGTAACTGTTTAAATCGGCGAAACCTGCGTGCAAAATGTTAAATTCTCCTTTAAAAACCCACAAAAACAATCCGTTAATGACCAAATAAACCCCAATAACCAAATAACCGATTGGCGAGGAGAAAAAGGAATTGAGCTCTTTTATTAAAATGGATTTCATTAAAAATGTTTAACTGTTTAATCGTTTATTTGTTTAATTGAATATTTCAATTTTTTAATTAATCATGTCAATGATTGAACTTTATCAACGCTCCAAGCTTCTGCTTTGTTGTTGAACAGTACTTTTGCTTTTCCCCAAACCACTTTAAAAAGTTCGGAATTTCTGTAGGCTTCCAAATCGGCTTCCGATTCCCAGTAACTATAGGTAAAAAACGTGTTGGTGTCGTTTTTGTCTCTGTACAATTCCAACAAACTACATCCTTTAAAATTTCTTATTTTTTCTTTATTTTGATTAAAATTTTCAAGAAACAACGCGATGTTTGATTCTTTAAAATTCATTTTTACAATGCGTATAAACATATATTTTTAGCTAAATTTAATGGTTATTGGAGCCCGGTAATTTAAACCTAAAAGTGAAACAGCGCCTCCCACAGTAGTAATGTTACTTCTGTACATGGCGATTTCTAAAAAGTTGGCCGAATTAAACAAAGCCAATCTGGTTCCGTCTTTTTGGCGTTGTTCTTTGGGTAAGGAGAAATCAACGATATCACTGTATTTTTTATAAATTTTTGGGAATGTATATCTGTTGGCAATCACCTCAAAATCGCGTCCTTTTCCTACTTGACTGAACAGTTTTTCGCTGATGTTGCTTATGGAATTTCCATAATTGTCCACATAAATAATATTGCCCGAAATGATATTGTTATCTCCTGAAACTGTTGGCTGCAGTTCACTGATTTTTTTAAATTCAGGAATAATTCTGCCAATAACTTCCAGTTTTCCGCCGCGTGCAATATGGCAGGCGACTTTTACAAAAACATCCAATACCGGAAAACTGCTTTCTATATATTCATGAATGTTTATTTCAACAATTTTTTCGGGTGTGATTTCTGAAGCCAACAAGGAAATAACGCCGTTATCCGGACAAATAAAATAATGGTTGTCGAGCGCTATGGCTATGTGTTTATTTTCTGAGTTCAATTCGGCATCAACCCCAACAATATGAATGCTTCCGTCGGGAAATTTTTTGTAGGCATTTCTTAAAACATACGCAGTTTCGGTAATGTTAAAAGGTGAAATTTGATGCGAAATATCTACAATTTTAGCATCTGGTAATTCGCTGTAAATTGTGCCTTTTACCGCTCCAACAAAGTGGTCTTTAATTCCAAAATCGGTGGTTAAAGTAATGATTGACATAGATTATTCAGACGAAATTTTTGATGAAATTTAAAGCGAATTTTTAATAAAATGTTTAAAACTTATTTGTAACAAATTAATAATTGTTATTTGATATTTACTACATTTGGCTATGCAAATCTAATCAATTATTTGTTGACTGAAAGACTATTTTTTTAATAAGACTTAACACATTAATCATTTGAACGAACGTATTATTGTATTAACAGACATTCATCCAAACGACTTATTTGGCAATAAAAATTCCAATATAGAACTATTACAAAAATATTTTCCAAAACTTAAGATTGTTGCCAGAGGCACAGAACTTAAAGTTTATGGCGAACCGGAAATTTTAGATGAATTTGAGAAACGGTTAGAAATGATTATTTCTTATTTTAAAAGATATAATAAACTTGACCAAAACACCATCGAGCGGCTTTTGACCACCAACGGCAACGAGCATAAAAGTTCGATTGAAGCGGATGGCGTTTTAGTTCACGGCGTAAGCGGAAGGCTTATTAAAGCGCAAACGCCAAACCAACGCATTATGGTTGAAAAAATGGGTAAAAACGACATGCTTTTTGCCGTTGGCCCGGCAGGAACCGGAAAAACATATACAGCAGTTGCTTTGGCGGTTAAAGCATTGAAAGAAAAAGAAGTGCGAAGAATTATTTTAACGCGTCCCGCCGTGGAATCTGGCGAAAATTTAGGTTTTTTGCCCGGCGATTTAAAAGAAAAATTAGATCCGTATATGCAACCTTTGTATGATGCTTTAAGAGATATGATTCCGTACGAAAGACTGGATTCTTATTTGGAAAAAGAAGTGATCCAAATTGCGCCATTGGCATTTATGCGAGGACGAACGTTAGACAATGCTTTTGTGATTTTGGATGAAGCGCAAAACACCACCCACAACCAAATGAAAATGTTTTTGACGCGGATGGGTAAAAATGCAAAGTTTATCATCAATGGCGATCCTGGACAAGTGGATTTGCCAAAACGTCAAATATCGGGTTTAAAAGAAGCCATGCTTACGCTAAAAGACATTGAAGGCATTGCATTTGTGCATTTTGACGATAAAGATATTATTAGGCACCGATTGGTAAAAGATATAATTTTAGCCTACACAAATCTGGAAGTAGGTGAGAGTTAAAAGCTGAAAGTCTGAAGTCCGAAGACCGAAGACAGAAGACTAAACTATAACAAATAATTAAACAAATACAAAGTTTTTACCCTGAGCGTGGTCACTGAGCTTAGTCGAAGTGGAGCCAAAGTGAAACAATTACACTATTAAACGCATAAACAAATCCATATAACAATGAGCAACACAATTAACAACACCGAATTTAACTTCCCAAACCAGAAATCGTTTTACAGAGGAAAAGTAAGGGAAGTTTACAATATCAATGATGAAATTTTGGTGATGATTGCCTCCGACAGACTTTCGGCTTTTGATGTTGTGATGCCAAAACAAATTCCGTTTAAAGGTCAGATTTTAAATCAGATTGCGGCTAAAATGATGGAAGCCACTAAAGATATTGTGCCAAATTGGATTGTTGCCATTCCCGATCCAAATGTGGCGGTTGGTCATTTATGCACGCCTTTTAAAGTTGAAATGGTGATTCGCGGTTATTTATCGGGTCACGCGGCACGTGAATACAAGTTGGGAAAACGTGTTTTGTGCGGCGTTGCGATGCCTGATGGAATGAAAGAAAACGATAAGTTTCCTGAGCCCATGATTACGCCTTCCACAAAAGCTGATGGTGGACATCATGATGAAGATATTTCAAGAGAGGATATTATCTCAAAAGGAATTGTTTTAAAAGAAGATTATGAAGTTTTGGAAAAATATACCAGGGCTTTATTTCAACGTGGAAGCGAAATTGCTGCAAAACGCGGTTTAATTTTAGTGGACACCAAATATGAATTCGGTAAAACAAAAGAAGGTGAAATTGTGTTGATTGATGAAATTCACACACCCGATTCTTCTCGTTATTTTTATGCCGATGGATATGAAGACAGACAAAATAAAGGCGAAGACCAAAAACAACTGTCGAAAGAGTTTGTGCGTCAGTGGTTAATTGCAAACGGTTTTCAGGGATTGGAAGGACAACAAATTCCGGAAATGACCGACGAAAAAATAAATGAAATTTCAGACCGATATATTGAATTGTATGAAAAAATCACCGGCGAAACATTTGTAAAATCGGATGTGAGCAATATTATGGAACGTATTGAAAAAAATGTATTGGCTTTTTTGAACAAAAGGAGCTAAATTCTGAAAATTAAGAAAAGCTGTTAATTTAAGCAGAAATTGATTTTTTTGTTGTGATTTGCGTTAGGGGGTGAAGTCCTTCGACTCCGCTCAGGATAAACGCATACTTTTTTGATTTGCCTTTTTGGCGAAGTAAAAAAGATTGCAGTGAAAAACCCGACCCGCCAGCCGGCGGGGAACGCCCAAATGATGATTTGAATTTAAGATTGCTTTTATTTTTAGCCAATAAAAGATCCTGTTTAGGCAAGCATCAACGAGGCCAAAACACTAAGAATTTCATCTTTATCAAGCCTGCTGTTTAACCATTCCAAGGCGCTTTCATTTGTTGAGAAGATTTCAACGGACTGCGATTTGTTTTGTTGCATCATTTTAAACATGGTGGTAGAAACCACTTGATTTGGCGTGTTTGTGATGAGCGCAACACGTCGGTTTCCATAAACCTTGGAATTGGCATCTAAAAACTTAACGTATTTATCAACATCTTGCAAATTTGTGCTGAAAGTAACCTTTTTTAAATGTACGAAGAAATGTAAATTTGGTGAAAATAAAGGATCTAAAGCTATTTTCTTCTTAAAATCTATAAACGAATCAGCATCTAAAATACCTGTATGATATTCTACAATAAGGTTGTATTCCTTTAATATTTTATAAGTACTTACAAGGCCTGACATTTATTGATTTTAAAGTGTTTGCTTTATTTTTTTAGCGGTATTGCTTAAGCTTGTTAAAATATCAATAATTTCAATTTTATTCAGATTGCTGTTAAGCCAATCAATTGCTGCGATATTGGTTGAAAAAACTTCAATTTCTTTTAACTTTATTGTGTTGCTGTTTTTAAATAAGGTTGCAAAAACCATTTGGTTTGGGGTGTTGGTCACCAATGCGACCCTCCTTTTTCTTTCACATTCAAAGTTATCTTTGATGAAATCATTGTATTTTTTAATATCATCTATTGACGCAGTGACAATTACCTTGCTTATATCTATGTAATAATTCATGTTAAAACAAAATAAAGGATCATTGGACGTTTTTGTCACAAAATTAATATAGGAATCCAAATCTAAATTACCGGAATGAGATTCAATTAATAGGTTGTGCTCCTTTAAAATAATATAATTGCTATTTAGCATTGGGGTTAGGGGTTTGTTTGGTTGCGAATGTAAATAAAAAAGTCCCAAATAAAAATGTTTGGGACTTTTTTATGCTATGTTTTATTTTTTATTTCTTTTTCTTTTGCTGTGCCTGTTGCTCTTGTGCCTGCGACATTGCCTGGTTTAAACGTTGACGAAATTTACCTTCTTTTTTAGGTTTCAGTTTATTTTCCTGAATTTTCGCGTGAATTTTGTCCTCGTCAATAATATAATGTTTGATGACCAACATAATGGCAACAGTCAATAAGTTAGATACAAAATAATACAAACTCAAACTGCTGGCATACATATTAAAGAAAACCAACATCATCACCGGTGAAAGGTACATCATCATTTTCATCATTTTTTGCATATCGGGCATTCCTTCTTGCGGCGGTTGTTGCATACCCATTTGCTGATCTTGGCTCATTTTCATATAAAAGAAAATGGCAAGTGAAGCTAAAATAGGAAACAAACTTATGTGAGAACCGTACATTGGAATTCTAAAAGGCAATTCATAAATGGAATCGTATGCCGATAAATCATCTGCCCATAAAAAGCCTTTTTGACGCAAATCTATGTTGGATGGAAAGAACCTAAATAAGGCGAAGAAAACCGGCATTTGCAACAATGCTGGAATACAGCCTGCAAGCGGACTAACGCCTGCTTTGCTTTGTAGCGCCATTGTTTCTTGCTGACGTTTCATAGCGTTTTCTTTTCCTGGCAAACGTTTGTTAATGTCTTCCATTTCTGGTTTTAACACCTTCATTTTAGCGCTGGAAAGGTAAGATTTGTATACCAAAGGTGACATAATTATTCTTACTACGATGGTAAGCAGAATAATGATTAATCCGTAATTTCCAATAAATAATTGCAAAAAGTTAAAGACAGGGATAAAAATCCATCGGTTTAAATAACCAAAAATTCCCCAGCCCAAGTTTACAATTTCTTTAATATTACGGTCGTATTTTTTTAGAATTTGGTAATCATTAGGTCCGATGTACCAATTCATATTGTAATTTAATTCACCTGCTTGTAATGCCAACGGCGCTTTTAAGTGAAAGGCTTTTGTGAATGTGGTATCAACATCTTGATCTAATGAAAGTGTTTTTGATGTTAATTTTGCAGATGAAAAAGCCTGTTCAGAAATTAAAATTGAAGAGAAGAAATGTTGTTTGTAAGCAACCCAGTTTACATCTTTTTCTTCCGCATCATCTTCATCGCCAATGGATAAATAATCTATTTTCTCATTTTCTTTTTCATAATACATTTCAGTTTGTTGGTTTTCATAGCTGATGCTTTTCTCTTTTCTGAAAGCTTCCAAGCTATAATCCAAGGTAACCGGTTTGTTTGCGTCCAATGAAGCGCTTAATCCTTGGGAACGTACAGTGAAATCGACCATATATTCTGTTGGTTTCATCACATATCGATATTCCAAAAAGTTGCCTTCAGAAACTTTTAATTTCATGGAAAGTACTTGATTTCCTCCAGATTTGGTAAGTGTAGGCTCAAAAAACAGGTCTTTTGTGTTTAAGGTTCTGTTGTCGGAAGTTCCAAAGCTGATGTTAAAAGTGGCGTTGTTATCTTTGATCATATACAATGGCAAAGAATCATAAGTCACATAATTTTTTAACAATGCTTCCTTAATTTGTCCACCTTTATTTGAAATAACCAATTTAAGCAAATCGTTTTCCAATATTGTTTCCCCGTCTTCTTGTGCTGATGGAAGTGTTGCGGAATAAGCAAAAACACCCAATTGTCCCTGCGCTTTAACCAAAGAAAGTGAATCGGTTGCTTGGGTAATTATTTCCGAACTTTTGGTTGTATCGGTAAGTGTTGGAGTAACGGTTGTTTGTTCTACGTTTTCTATCTTGTTTTTTTCAGCTTCCAATTCTTCAGGAGTTGGCTGATTGCTGTACATCCACCATAAGATGATTGCGCCTAACAAAACAAAACCTATCAGTGAATTAATATCAAATTTCTTTTCTTCCATGGGTATAAATAATTGTCAATATGTCCATTGCTTTTTTCAGAATTTAAAAAGCCCGACAAATGTACTAAATGTAAATTAAATTTGGTTTCTTATTAATGATTACTTGGCAGGTTTAACGCATGATTTAATGCCGCTTTTACAAAATCAACAAATAAAGGATGCGGATTTAAAACCGTACTTTTATATTCCGGATGGTATTGAACACCAACAAACCAAGGGTGTTTTGGGATTTCAATCACTTCAACCAAATTGGTTTTCGGGTTTTTCCCGGTAGCGATCATTCCTGCTTTTTCAATCTGTTCTAAAAAATCGTTGTTAAATTCATAACGATGCCTGTGCCGTTCACTGATATGTTCTTTACGGTAAATATTTCTAACTTTACTGCCTTCTTTTAATACACAATCCCAGGCTCCCAAACGCATAGTGCCTCCATAATCTGTGATGCTTTTTTGTTCTTCCATTAAATCAATCACAGGATACAACGTATTGCTGTTCATTTCAGTAGAATTGGCGCTTACCAATCCTAAAACATTTCTTGAATATTCAATAACGGCCATTTGCATTCCAAGGCAAATACCTAAAAAAGGAATGTTATTTTCTCGTGCAAATCTCACAGCTTCAATTTTTCCTTCAATGCCGCGTTCCCCAAAACCTGGAGCGACTAAAATTCCGTTTAAATTTTTTAGCAGTGCCGGAACATTTTCAACGGTTAATTCTTCTGAATGAATCCAATGAATATTGACTTTCACCTCATTTTGCGCACCGGCATGAATAAAGGCTTCTGAAATAGATTTGTAAGCATCGTGCAATTCAACATATTTACCAATCAGGCCTATTTCAACGGTGTTTTTCGGATTTTTAAAGCGTTTTAAAAAATCGTTCCACAATTTCAATTCCGGTTGTTTGTCGTTTGGCAATTGCAATTTTTTCAGCACAACCGTATCTAAACCTTCCTCAAGCATAAAATTAGGAACATCATAAATAGTTTGCGCATCAATGGATTGAATCACATCTTCCTTTCTTACGTTGCAAAAAAGTGCCAATTTGTTTTTTATAGAATCGGAAATTTCATGTTCAGTTCTGCAAACCAAAATATCCGGACTTACTCCGCTTTGCATCAGCATTTTAACAGAGTGTTGCGTAGGTTTTGTTTTTAATTCGCCTGCAGCAGCCAAATATGGAATTAGGGTTAAATGAATGACAATTGCATTTTCATGGCCCATTTCCCAAAGCAATTGACGCACAGATTCTACATAAGGTAACGATTCAATATCGCCCACAGTTCCGCCAATTTCAGTAATTATGATGTCAAATTCACCGGTATTTCCCAAAATTTGAATGCGATGTTTAATCTCGTCGGTAATGTGCGGAATAACCTGAACCGTTTTGCCTAAAAATTCGCCTCGGCGTTCTTTTTCGATCACAGATTGGTAAATTCTTCCGGTGGTCACATTGTTTGCCTGCGAAGTTGGAATATTGAGAAAACGCTCATAATGACCTAAATCCAAATCGGTTTCGGCACCATCTTCCGTTACATAACATTCGCCGTGCTCATATGGATTTAAAGTTCCCGGATCTATATTGATGTATGGGTCTAGCTTTTGTATGGTGACAGAGTAGCCTCTTTCTTGTAATAATTTTGCTAAAGAAGCAGCGATAATTCCTTTTCCAAGTGAAGAAGTAACGCCTCCGGTTACAAAAACATATTTGGTGTTTTTCATTATTCGTAGGTTTTGGCAAAAGTACTAAACTATTTAAGTTGGCAAAAGTTAAATGTTGAAAAGTTATACGTTGAAATGTTAAACGTTATAAGTTATATGTTGAAATGTTAAACGTTATGAGTTATATATTAAAATTCTAAAATTAATATCTTTCAATTCAAAACGAATAACAGTTAACGTATAACCAATAACCAATAACATTTAACAATTAACAATTAACTATTTTTTCTTGCTTCGGATCATCATTTCAAGCATATCCCACATTTCTTTAGGAACATCTTCCAACATATTAAATTCTCCTGCACCTTTTAACCATTCTCCGCCATCAATAGTAATGACTTCTCCATTAATATATGCTGAAAAATCGCTCATTAAATAAGCGGCCAAATTCGCCAATTCCTGATGTTCGCCAACGCGGCCAACCGGAACTTTCTTTTTCATATCAAATTTATCTTTCAAGTCGCCAGGCAACAACCGGTCCCAGGCGCCTTCCGTAGGAAATGGGCCAGGAGCGATGGCGTTTGAACGAATTCCGTATTTTGCCCATTCAACTGCCAAAGAGCGCGTCATGGCCAAAACACCGGCTTTCGCGGTTGCAGATGGAACAACGTAAGCCGAACCTGTCCAAGCATACGTGGTTACAATATTTAAGATGGTCGATTTTGGTTGTTTAATGTCTATCCAATGCTTTCCAAATGCCAAAGTGCAATTTTTGCTTCCTTTTAATACAATGTCTATTACGGTATCGAAAGCGTTGGCCGACAAACGTTCCGTCGGACTGATAAAATTTCCCGCTGCGTTGTTCAAAAGTCCGTCAACTTTTCCAAATTTATCCAAAGTTGCCTGTAAAACAGCTTCAACTTCGGTGTAATTTCGCACATCACATTGCACCGCCAAAACGGTTCCCCCAGTTTTTTCTTCCAATTCTATCTTGGCTTTTTCCAGTTTCTCCATATTTCTTGAAGTAATGACAACGTGTGCGCCAAGTTCTAAAAAATAAGTGGTCATGGCTTTGCCTAAACCGCTGCCACCACCAGTAACAACAATAACTTGATCTTTTAAACTTCCTTCTTTAAGCATTGGTTTTGTATACATATTTCTTATAATTTTAGTTTGTATAAAAATAGGTTTTTTTTCAAATTAAGGGTTTAAAATAAAAATATTATTTTTTTTAGATTCTATTTGCTAAAAACAAAAGTAATTGTATATTTGCCAACGCTTTTAAGGAGAGGAATTCCAAACAAAGCAACAACAGAAGAACCACTATTTTAAAGATATTTGTAATGAGTAAAAGAACCTATCAGCCATCAAAAAGAAAAAGAAGAAACAAACACGGTTTTAGAGAGCGTATGGCTAGTGCAACAGGAAGAAAAGTGTTGGCAAGAAGAAGAGCTAAAGGAAGAAAAAGAATCAGTGTATCTTCTGATCCAAGACCAAAAAAATAATGAGACAGTAGTTTTATATATAGGGTGTTACTTTTTAGTAACACCTTTTTTTTGAACTATTAATAAGTTTTGAAAACTATTTCAACACCTAAAACGAATTTTATAGATATTTACACTTACTATTTTATATTAGAAAAATGCCAAAAAACAACAACATTAAATCGATTTTAATCATTGGATCAGGACCAATTATTATTGGACAGGCTTGTGAATTTGATTATGCTGGTTCTCAAGCAATCAGATCTTTAAAAGAAGAAGGAATTGAAGTGACGCTGATTAATTCCAATCCGGCTACGATTATGACGGATCCGTCTTTGGCCGACAATGTGTATTTGTTGCCGTTAACCACAAAATCGATCATTCAAATTTTGGAAAAGCATCCAAATATTGATGCTGTTTTGCCAACAATGGGCGGACAAACAGCGTTGAATCTTTGTATTGAGGCCGATGATAAAGGGATTTGGAAAGATTTTAATATTGATATTATTGGCGTTGATATTGCCGCGATTCATATTACTGAAGACCGCGAGCAATTTAGAAAGTTAATGAACAAAATTGGTATTGGACAAGCGCCGTCAACCGTTGCGAATTCATTTTTGAAAGGGAAAGAAATCGCGCAGGAATACGGTTTTCCATTGGTGATTCGTCCTTCCTTTACCTTGGGTGGTTTTGGAGCTTCCATCGTTTATAAAAAAGAAGATTTTGATGAATTGTTAAGTCGCGGTTTAGAAGCTTCTCCCATTCACGAAGTGATTATTGACAAGGCATTGTTGGGCTGGAAAGAATTTGAATTGGAATTGTTGCGGGACAGAAATGACAATGTGGTGATTATTTGCGCCATCGAAAATATGGATCCGATGGGAATTCATACTGGAGATTCAATCACAGTTGCGCCTGCAATGACACTAAGCGATACCACATATCAAAAAATGCGCGATATGGCTATTTTGATGATGCGTTCCATTGGCGATTTTGCCGGTGGTTGTAACGTTCAATTTGCCGTAAGCCCTGATGATAAAGAAGATATTATTGCTATTGAAATCAATCCGCGTGTATCGCGTTCATCGGCCTTGGCTTCAAAAGCAACAGGATATCCGATTGCGAAAATTGCCGCTAAATTAGCTTTAGGTTATCATTTAGATGAACTGAGTAACCAAATTACCAAAACAACTTCGGCTTTGTTTGAGCCAACTTTGGATTATGTGATTGTAAAAATTCCGCGTTGGAATTTTGATAAGTTTGAAGGCGCTGACAGAACATTGGGCTTACAAATGAAATCGGTTGGAGAAGTGATGGGAATTGGACGTTCATTTCAGGAAGCGCTTCATAAAGCAACGCAGTCACTTGAAATTAAACGCAACGGATTGGGCGCCGACGGAAAAGGAGAAACTGATTATGACACCATTATAGAGAAATTAACCTATGCGAGCTGGGATCGGGTTTTTGTCATTTATGATGCGCTGCAAATAGGAATTCCTTTAAGTAGAATTCACGAAATTACCAAGATCGATATTTGGTTTTTAAAGCAATATGAACAATTATTGGCATTGGACAGGGAAATTTCTACCCATAAACTGGAAACTTTATCCTACGAACTGCTTTTGGAAGCAAAGCAAAAAGGATTTGCCGACCGACAAATAGCGCACATGTTGGGCTGTTGGGAAAGTGAAGTCCATAGCAAAAGACAGGAATTGGATATTAACAGGGTTTATAAATTGGTAGACACTTGCGCCGCCGAATTTAATGCACAAACTCCTTATTATTACTCCACTTTCGAAAATAAAATGATTACCGAAAACGGAAGTTTTGCGGACAATGAAAGTGTGGTAACCGATAAGAAAAAAATAGTGGTTTTGGGTTCCGGCCCAAACAGAATCGGGCAGGGAATTGAATTCGATTATTGTTGTGTACACGGAGTTTTGGCCGCAAAAGAATTGGGTTATGAAACCATTATGATTAACTGCAACCCGGAAACAGTTTCAACAGATTTTGACACTGCCGACAAATTGTATTTTGAGCCGGTATTTTGGGAGCATATTTATGATATCATCCAGCACGAAAAACCCGAAGGCGTTATTGTGCAGCTGGGCGGGCAAACTGCTTTAAAACTGGCTGAAAAATTGGATAAATGGGGCGTTAAAATTATAGGGACCAGTTTTGACGCACTTGATTTGGCGGAAGACAGAAAACGTTTTTCTGAATTGCTGATGGATCTGGATATTCCTTTTCCGCAATATGGAACTGCCACAACGGCTGATGAAGCCGCTGCAATTGCAGATAGTTTAGATTTTCCAATATTGGTTCGCCCTTCTTATGTTTTGGGCGGTCAAGGAATGAAAATTGTAATCAATAAAGAAGAACTGGAAAAACACGTGGTTGATTTATTGCGTAAAATTCCAAACAATATGTTGCTGTTGGATCATTATTTAGATGGTGCCATTGAAGCGGAAGCTGATGCAATTTGCGATGGCGAAGAAGTGTACATTATTGGAATTATGGAACATATTGAACCTTGCGGGGTTCATTCCGGTGACTCAAACGCTACCTTGCCGCCATTTAATTTGGGCGAATTTGTATTGCAGCAAATTAAAGACCACACCCTAAAAATTGCCTTGGCTTTAAAAACGGTTGGATTGATCAATATTCAGTTTGCCATTAAAGACGATATTGTTTATATCATTGAAGCCAATCCGAGGGCATCCCGTACGGTGCCGTTCATTTCAAAAGCGTATAAAGAGCCTTATGTAAATTACGCCACAAAAGTAATGTTGGGCGCCAATAAAGTAAAGGACTTTAAATTTAATCCGCAATTGGAAGGTTTCGCCATTAAGCAACCGGTATTTTCGTTCAATAAATTTCCCAATGTTGACAAAAAATTAGGTCCGGAAATGAAATCGACCGGGGAAAGTATTTTGTTTATCGACAATTTAAAAGACGACCAGTTTTACGAATTGTATTCGAGAAGAAAGATGTATTTGAACAAATAAATTGGTTTAAAAAATATAAAAGAGCGCTTAGCGCTCTTTTTTTTATGCAAAAATTGTTACATATTAATTTATTATATATATTTGTTCAACTAAACTTAAATTACTTTGAACAATATCAAAACAGAGTTCACTATAAAGGATCTCGAAAATTTTTCAGGAATCAAAGCGCATACCATAAGAATTTGGGAAAAAAGGTATAATTTATTTCAACCTAAAAGAACAGATTCCAACATAAGATATTATGATATGGACAGTATGCTAAAGCTGCTAAACGTATCTTTACTTTACAATAACGGATTAAAAATATCTAAAATTGCATCTTTATCTGATGATAAAATGGAATTAAGCGTAAAGGAACTTGTGTTTAAAGAAGGCTTTGAGAGTAAAGCACTAAATTCATTTAAATTGTCGATGCTCAATTTTGATGAAGGCTTGTTCAATCAAACTTACAATGGACTTATTTCGCAAATATCGTTTCGCGCTATTTTTACGGAGGTCTTTATTCCGTTTTTGAATGAAATTGGTATTTTATGGCAAGTGCATTCAATTACGCCTGCTCATGAACATTTCATTACCAACCTTATAAAACAAAAAATTCTTATCAATACTGAAAAATTGCAATTTCTTCAGCCAAATAAAACTGAAAGAAAATTTGTGTTGTATTTGCCAATGCATGAAATTCACGAGCTCGGTTTGCTCTATTTGCATTTTGAATTGCTGTTTCACGGATATCATTCCGTTTATTTGGGACAAAGCGTTCCTGTTGAAAATTTAATTGATCTGCAAAAAGTTTTTGATGATGTTTGCTTTTTAACCTATTTAACCGTTGAGCCTTCCAAAGAAACTGTGGAAGAATATTTGCAGCAGGTTTATAGTGAAGTATTGAAGGATACCAATGATTCTTTATGGGTTTTAGGTTCAAAATTGGCGCAATTTGATTCAGATTCTTTCAAAAATGATCAAATAAAAATATTTAAATCTCCGTTTGAGTTGTTAAATATTTTATAATTTTTTTGAAATAATTTGTTTTTGTTTAACTTATTCGTATATTTGTTATACAAAATGAAGAAAAAAATTATTATCATAGGCTCAGGGTTTTCATCACTATCTGCTTCTTGCTATTTGGCTAAAGAAGGTTATGATGTGACCATACTTGAGAAAAACAGCAGCGTTGGCGGCAGGGCCAGACTGCTTACGAAAGACGGATTTAAATTCGACATCGGTCCAACCTGGTACTGGATGCCCGATGTTTTTGAAAAATTCTTTAACGATTTCAACAAAAAACCATCTGATTTTTATGATTTGGAGAAACTTGCTCCAGCTTATCAGGTTTATTTTGACCGACTTGATTCTTTGCTTATTTCAGATAAAATCGAAGAAATCTATCAGGTTTTCGAAAGGGAGGAAAAAGGAAGTTCCGTTTATCTGAAGAAATTTTTAAAAGCCGCGAAATTCAATTATGAAGTTGCGGTGAATAATTTGGTTTACAAACCAGGAAATTCCATTACCGAATTGGTGACTTTTGACACCATTGCCAATGTAAATCAGTTTTTTAAAAGTATCAGTACGGAAGTTCGCGGACATATTAAAAGTGAAAAATTAATTCAAATTTTAGAATTTCCTGTATTGTTTTTGGGTGCAAAACCATCTAATACGCCAAGTTTTTACAGTTTTATGAATTATGCCGATTTCGGTTTGGGCACTTGGCATCCAAAAGGCGGGATGTATGAAGTGGTTAAAGGTTTTGTGACTTTGGCTGAGGAATTAGGCGTTAATATAGAAACAAACCAAAATGTTGACAACATTGTTGTTGAAAACGGGATTGTAAAAGGTGTTCAGGTAAATAACCAGTTTTTGGCTGCAGATTTTGTGGTGAGCGGCGCAGATTATCACCATTCGGAAACATTGCTGGATGAGAAGTACCGAATGTACTCTGAAAAATATTGGAATAAAAGAACTTTTGCGCCTTCAGCCTTATTATTTTATGTTGGACTCAGCAAAAAACTGAAAAATGTTTCGCATCATACCTTGTTTTTCGATTCAAATTTCGACAAGCATGCCGTTGAGATTTATGACACGCCGCAATGGCCAAAAGATCCGCTTTTTTACGGAAGTTTCCCTAGTATTACCGATGATAGTTTTGCCCCAAATGGTTATGAAGCGGCTACTTTTTTAATTCCGATTGCACCTGGAATAACGGATATTCCTGAAATACGTGAAGAATATTTCCAAAAAATAATTGACCGACTTGAAAAATTGACTGATCAAAATATCAAAGATTTTATTATATTTAAGGAATCGTATTGTGTAAACGATTTTGTGAAAGATTATAATTCATATAAAGGAAATGCTTACGGTTTGGCAAATACATTGATGCAAACCGCTTTTTTGAGACCAAAAATTCAAAGCAAAAAAGTAAAGAATTTATTTTTTACAGGACAGTTAACCGTTCCCGGTCCAGGCGTTCCGCCAGCAATTATATCGGGAAAAATTGTATCAGAATTATTAATGAAAAAAGGGTAAATACTATGAAACACATTTTTGATGAAACTTCCTATTTGTGCAGTAAAATAGTTACGAAAAAATACAGCACCTCTTTTTCGTTGGCAGTTAAAATGCTTTCTCCAAAAATTAGGGAAGCCATTTTTGGTATTTATGCATTTGTGCGTTTTGCTGATGAAATTGTGGATTCCTTTCACGATTTTGAAAAAAATGAATTGATAAATGAGTTTGAACGCGATTATTATAAAGCCTATAATTCCGGGATTAGTTTAAATCCGATTTTAAACTGTTTTCAGTTAACGGTAAAAAAATACAATATCGATGATGAATTGATTCAGGCATTTTTAAAAAGCATGAAACTTGATTTAAATAAAGAAGAATACCATACGGTTGAAGAATACAACGATTACATTTATGGATCGGCCGATGTTGTTGGCTTGATGTGTTTAAAAGTTTTTGTTGATGGCGATAATGAAAAATATGAAAGCCTAAAAAGTTATGCGATGAGTTTGGGTTCGGCCTTTCAAAAAGTGAATTTCTTACGCGATTTAAAAGATGATATGGAAGTATTGAACCGATCATATTTTCCGGGGATAAATTTGCACCGTTTAGATTTAAATTCAAAAAACCAAATCATTGAAGAAATAGAAAACGATTTTGTTGAAGCCTATAAAGGCATTAAATTATTGCCTATGGAAGCAAAGTTTGGCGTTTATACGGCTTATATTTATTACAAAGGTTTGTTAAAAAAGTTGAAAAGCACACCATCAGAAAAAATAATGAATACGCGAATCAGAATTTCAAATCCGGTTAAAATTAGTTTGCTTGCGCGGTCTTTTGTCGTATTTAAATTAAATTTGATGTAATTTTATAAAATGAAGCTATTACTTTTCTTTTTAATCATGAATTCATTGCAGGCATCAGTTTTAAGCGATGTGAGAAATCAGTTTCCTAAAATTAATTCAATGGAAGAAGCTGAATTTCATATGAAATTGCTGGAAAAGGAAAAAGATCCAGCGTCGAAAGCATATTATGCGGCCATGCTTTTTATGAAAGCCAAATATGTGAAATTTCCATTGTCAAAATACAATTATTTCAAAAAAGGAAAAGCTGCTTTAGATCAATTAATTCAGGAAAACAAAGAAAATGTTGAAATAAGGTATTTGCGTTTTGTGTTTCAAAATGAATTGCCAGATTTTTTGAATTATCATAACAATATTGAAGAAGATTTTTCGACAATTATTAAAGGAATGGAAAAGAGCGATTTAAATAAGGAATTTAAGCATAAAATATTAAAAAATATGTTGTTGGTTAAAAATATCACTAAAAATCAAACAACTCAAATTAAATTATTGTCTACTGAAATATGATGTTCTTACTCATTACAATTGTTACGTTTTTATTGATGGAATGTGTGACTTGGTTAACGCATAAATTTGTGATGCATGGATTTTTGTGGTATTTCCACGAAGATCATCATCAGCCCAGATATCAAAATTGGTTTGAACGAAATGATGTATTTTTTGTCATTTTTGCCATCCCAAGTATTGTATTATTCTACTTAGGTTTGGAAGGCGGCTTAAACTATCGGTTTTTTATCGGTTTGGGCATTTTGTTTTATGGCTTGGCTTATTTTTTGGTGCACGATGTGTTAATTCACAAGCGTTTTAAATGGTTTAATAAAACAAATAACAAGTATTTAGTAGGTTTGCGAAAAGCGCATAAGGTGCATCACAAGCATTTAGGCAAAGAAGAAGGCGAGTGTTTTGGGATGTTATTTGTGCCTTTCAAATACTTCAAAATATAATGAGTCTTTATTTAATTTTAAATATCGCTTCCTTTATTGTTCCGTTCGCGTATAGTTTTGAGAAAAGAATGCATTTTATACGGTTGTGGAAATCTGTTTTTCTCTCCATTTCCATCGTCGGAATCTTTTTCATTGTTTGGGACATCATTTTTACCCGTATGGGCATTTGGGGATTTAATCCGCAGTATCATATCGGATTAAATTTGGTGGGCTTGCCCATTGAGGAAATTTTATTTTTTATCTGCATACCTTACGCAAGTATTTTTACCCATTACGCATTTTTATATTTTTTTGAAAACACAAAATTGTCCGATAAATTAACCAAATATATCAGCATTGTTTTATTGTTAATTGCAATTGGTGTCTTGTTTTATGCGTATCCAAAAAAATATACAACCGTAACTTTCATTGTTTTTATTTTACTGATGTTGTTTTCGCTATGGAAAAAGACCCCTGTATTATCACAATTTTTTATCACTTTTCTCATCATACTCTTTCCATTTTTTATTGTGAACGGCATTTTAACCGGCAGTTTTATTGAAAATGAAGTTGTTTGGTATAATAATGATGAAAATTTAAACATTCGATTGTTTACCATTCCTGTTGAAGATGCAGTTTATGCTTTTAATATGCTGTATCCGAGCATTCTTTTGATAGAATTTTTCAAAAAGAAATTCAATAAAAAAACGGTTATTGTCGAATGATTAAAGAGGAAGTTTCTGTTTTTTGGTTTCGTCGCGATTTAAGATTGGAAGACAATTGTGCCTTATTTCAGGCTTTAAATTCAAATTATAAGGTACTTCCAATTTTCATTTTTGATGAAGCTATTTTAAATGAATTGCCAACGAATGATCCTAGGGTAAATTTTATTTATGAAACTTTAGCAAATATCAATAATGAATTGGCGAAATTCAATTCCTCATTATATATCAAAAAGGGAAATCCGGCTGAAATTTGGGCGACTATTTTTACAGAATTTAATGTAAAAAATGTATTTTTCAATAAAGATTATGAGCCTTACGCAAAAGAAAGGGACGAGAAAATAAAGCTGATTTGCCATGAAAACAATGTTGAATGTTTTACATTTAAAGATCAGGTTATTTTTGAAGAAGCTGAAATTGTAAAGGCAGACGGATTGCCATATAGTGTTTACACGCCCTATAAAAATAAATGGCTTGAAAAATACGTTGCCAATTCACCGGTTGAATACAAATCTGAAACTTTAAAAGATCATTTCTTCAAAGCAGGTTTTGCATTTCCTTCTTTAAATAAAATTGGTTTTGTGGAAAGCAACATTAAAGTAATGCCTTCCAATGCTGAATGCATCAAAAAATACCAAGATATAAGAGACATTCCTTCCGTTGAAACTTCTAACGCTTCGGTGTTTTTGCGTTTTGGGACCATAAGTGTGCGTAAATTGGTGGATTATGCCAATAAAACGAATCAAATTTATTTGAGTGAGCTTATATGGCGTGAATTTTTTATGCAAATCCTTTTTCATTATCCGAAAGTGGTAAATGAAAACTATAAATCGAAATACAATTTTATTCCCTGGAGAAACAACGAAGCGGAGTTTAAATTGTGGTGTGAAGGAAAAACAGGCTACCCAATTGTTGATGCCGGAATGCGACAATTAAACAAAACCGGAACGATGCACAATCGCGTTAGAATGATTACGGCTAGTTTTTTGTGCAAACACCTGTTAATAGATTGGCGTTGGGGTGAAGCTTATTTCGCCGAAAAACTGCTCGATTTTGAATTGTCTTCAAATAACGGAAATTGGCAATGGGTGGCCGGAACAGGTTGCGATTCGGCGCCATATTTCAGGGTATTCAATCCAACAACACAACAACAAAAATTTGATCCAGATTTTAAATACATCAAAAAGTGGATTCCCAATTTTACCAATTCCTATATTCCTGAAATGGTGGAACATAAATTTGCCCGAGAACGCTATTTAAATGCTGTGAAGGGCAGTTTCTTTCCCTAATGTTTGCCATATTTTTTTGTTGCTTTTTTGCATATTTTGGCGTCCTTTTTGTAGGCTGAAAGTTAATTTTATGCATTAAAAATCATCACTATTTACGTAATCATAGATTTTGTCATCTATTTATTTCCATTTCCATATAAATCTGCGTAAAAACAATCAATTCTTTAAAATTTTCGATTTGTGATCTTTAAATGGGAAGAAATTTTCCGTTTTAAAACATCACAAATATTGCGCATTTCATTTTTTGACAATAAAAAATATTTTTATCTTCATAGAAATCAAAGTTTTAATGGAGATATTTATATCAATTCTAAATAATTATATCACTTAATTAGCTGACATATGTCATTATAAATAATACTTTATTACCATAGTTTTACAACATAAATTTAGAATAGTAATTAAATGATTTATAGCATAAAGGAATTCAAAAAAACTTTATTCAATAAATTTTTTCAGCGTAAATACAAAATAAAATGAAACAAGAAAGTGTAAAACTAATTTGTGATGCCAATGAAGCAGTAGCGATCATTGCTCACAAAACGAACGAGGTTTGTGCAATTTATCCAATTACGCCGTCATCACCAATGGGTGAACATGCGGAGGTGTACAGTTCAAATGGCCAAACAAATATTTGGGGCAACATTCCTAGAATTGTTGAAATGCAAAGTGAAGGCGGTGCTGCAGGAGCAGTTCACGGCTCACTTCAGGGAGGCGCATTAACAACAACATTTACTGCATCGCAGGGATTGCTGTTAATGATTCCTAATATGTATAAAATTGCCGGTGAATTATTGCCAGCAGTAATCCATGTGGCAGCAAGAACACTTGCTACACATGCCTTGTCAATTTTTGGGGACCATTCAGATGTTATGGCAACTCGTGCAACTGGATTTTCTATGTTGTTTGCGGGTTCTGTTCAGGAAGCACACGATTTTGCTTTAATATCACAAGTTTCAGCCTTAAAAAGCAGGGTTCCTTTCTTAAATATTTTCGACGGATTTAGAACTTCTCATGAAATTGCCAAGATTAATGGAATTCCTGATGATGTTATTAAAGCAATGATGCCGGAAGAGGAAGTAATGAAACACAGAAAAAATTCATTAGATCCAGACAATCCAGTAATAAGAGGAACAGCCCAAAATCCTGATGTTTTCTTTCAGGCGCGTGAAGCTGCCAACACTTTCTACCAAAATGTTCCAGGTATTGTTCAAAAAACAATGGACGAATTTTATAAACATACTGGCAGAAGATACAGTTTGTTCTACTATATTGGTCATCCAGAGGCCGAAAAAGTAATTATAGTGATGGGTTCAGGTGACGGACCAATTAGAGAAACTATTGATACTTTGGTTGAAAAAGGTGAAAAAGTTGGTGCTTTAATCGTTCGTTTATACCGTCCGTTCTCCGTATACGATTTTATCGAAAATATTCCTAAAACAGCTAAGAAAATTGCCGTTTTAGACAGAACAAAAGAACCAGGAAGTATTGGTGAACCTTTATATTTAGACGTAGTAACCGCATTTGTTGAAATGGGTGAATCGATGCCTACAATCATTGGCGGACGTTACGGACTTTCTTCAAAAGAATTTACGCCGGCCATGGTTAAAGGAATTTATGATGAATTAGATAAAAATTCACCAAAAAATCATTTTACTATTGGTATCAATGACGATGTAACCAATACAAGTTTAACTTATGATCCAGATTTTAAAACCAAAAAATCAACATTTAATTGTATGTTCTATGGTTTGGGATCAGATGGTACTGTTGGGGCTAATAAAAACTCCATTAAAATTATTGGTGAAACTACCGACAATTATGTACAAGGATATTTTGTGTACGACTCTAAAAAAGCTGGCGCCCAAACAGTTTCGCATTTGCGTTTTGGACCAGAGCCAATTTACTCCACTTATTTAATCAATAAGGCAAATTTTATTGCTTGTCATGAAACTAGCTTTATCAATAAATATGATGTTTTAGAACATATTAAAGAAGGAGGAACATTTTTATTAAACACACCATTTTCAAAATATAAAATTTGGACCGAATTGCCAAGTGTTTTGCAACGCAGAATTATTGACAATGATATTGAATTTTATGTAATTGATGCTACAAAAGTTGCTCAAGAGGCAGATCTTGGTAAACGTACAAATACTATTTTACAAACCTGTTTCTTTGCAATATCTGGCGTGCTTCCTAAAGATGAAGCTATCAAGAAAATTAAAGATGCTATTGTAAAATCATATTCTCATAAAGGAGAAGGCGTGGTGCAAATGAATTTTAATGCAGTTGACAAGTCCTTAGAAAATCTTCAAAAAGTTGAATATCCTCGTCATACCACAAATAATGATGGTTTAACACCAATGATGACGGCCAATGCGGATGATTTTGTAAAAGAAATTTTAGGAACTATTTTAGCCGGAAAAGGTGATTCGTTGCCTGTGAGTGCTTTTTCTGTAGATGGAACTTTTCCAACAGGAACAACACAGTATGAAAAACGTGGAATTGCCGATTTTGTGCCGGTTTGGGATGATGCAGATCTTTGTACACAATGTAATAAATGTGTTGCTATTTGTCCGCACGCTGCTATTAGAGCCAAAGTTGTATCAAATGATTTATTGATAAATGCACCTGAATCACTAAAAAGTGTACCTGCAAAAGGAAGACCTTTTAATAGCGATAAGGAAAGTTACATATTGCAGGTTTCGCCTGAAGATTGTACAGGTTGCGATTTATGTGTAGCTGTTTGTCCGGCCGAAAGCAAAGAAGTGCCTAATACTTTTGCAATTAACTTAACAGACTATCGTACTGTAAAAGAAGCAGAAAATGTAAATTGGGATTTCTTTATTGATTTACCAGATTATGACAGAAAAGAATTGGTAACATCTACAGTAAAAGGATCTCAGTTCTTAGAGCCGTTGTTTGAATTCTCTGGTGCTTGTTCGGGTTGTGGTGAAACACCTTATATTAAATTAATCACCCAATTATATGGAGACAGCATCTTAATTGCAAATGCAACAGGCTGTTCATCTATTTATGGCGGTAATTTACCAACAACGCCTTATAAAACAAATAAAGCAGGTCGCGGACCAGCTTGGGCAAACTCTTTGTTTGAAGACAATGCAGAATTTGGTATGGGTATGCAATTGGCATTGACCAAAAAGCAAGAAATTGCAGTTGATTTATTAAAATCTTTAGAAGGTAAAATAGGCAGCGCCTTAGTAAATAGCATATTAAATAATGCTGAAGAAAACGAAACGCTTAAAGAACAAAAAATAAATCATATTGATGAACTCAATGAAATTTTAGAAACCATTGATACGTATGAAGCTAAAAAACTGAGAAACCTTTCTGAATACTTACGTAAAAAAGCCGTTTGGATATTTGGTGGCGACGGTTGGGCTTATGATATTGGATATGGCGGTTTAGACCACGTATTTTCATCAGGAGAAAACGTTAATGTTTTAGTGATGGATACGGAAGTTTATTCGAATACCGGCGGTCAAGCATCTAAATCTACACCGATGGGAGCAAGTGCCAAGTTCGCAATTTCAGGGAAAAAGACATCTAAGAAAAGTTTGGCCTTACAAGCAGTTTCTTATGGAAATGTTTATGTAGCTCAAATTGCCATTGGTGCAAAAGACAACCAAACACTTAAAGCAATTGAAGAAGCGGCTGCATATCCTGGACCATCATTAATTATTGCTTATTCTCATTGTGGTGAGCACGGTTACGATTTAAAAGACGGTGCAATTCACCAAGAAAAAGCGGTAGAAACAGGTTACTGGCCATTATTTAGATTCAATCCTTTGGCTGAAAAAGGAAAGAAATTTAAATTGGATTCAAAAACGCCTTCTGCACCTTTAAGTGAATTTATGTATACAGAAACTCGTTTTACGAGAGTTGTAAACGAAAATCCTGAATTGGCAAAAGTACTGTTGGATAAAGCCCAAGAACAAGTGGATGTTAATTGGGAAAGATTAGAACTTTATAGAAATTTATAAATTAATTTAATTTAAAAGTGCCAAGCATAAAATACTTGGCACTTTTTTTATATCTTTAATTGTTATTGCAGCGGCTTCATTTTTATGATAAGTGAAGGGATTATCAGGATCATTAATTTTCTTTTTAGGATAATAAAATAAAAAAATAAAAAATGAAATCAAGATCAGAAGCTTTTTTTAAAGAAGCAGAAAAAAAATTGAAATCGGCAAAAGAAGAATTGTTCAAACCTGCCGAAGATATTGTTAGTTATTCAGTTTGCAAGAACGCTCAGTTCGCCATTGAAAACTTTTTAAAGGGTTATTTAACAAAAAACAATATCGAGATTCAGCCAAACGAAACTATCGCTTCACTGTACGATAAATGCATAATCATCGACAAAAATTTCTCATCCGTAGATTTAAATGCGATTGGATGTAAAAATCATTCGATTGACTCGCGTTATTGCTCAGATATTAATACAGTTAGCGCTTGCTTTGATACGGCAGACAGCATTGACACCTATTTTAGAAAAAACAACATCGTATAAAGCACATTATTTTTTTCGTTTGAGAAAGAAAAAAACTTACTGTACATTTGTGTAAAATAATCAATCAATGAATTATATTTTATTTGATGGTACAGTTCGCAATGCATTATTGCCATTAACCTTCACAAAACCCGTTGCCGATTTACGAATAGGAATACTTACCATTCGTGAAAAATGGGAAACATATTTGGGTTTTACCACTACAACACTTACCGAAGACTATTTAGAAGAGAAATTTCCAATGGTTGAAATGGAGCAAAACGTGATGATTAATGCTTCGTTTTTGCCAACGCTTTCCTTAGCGGAAATAATCATGGAATTAAAAGAAAATCAGGCCATTTTCAAAGATGAAGAGGTCATTGCTTTTTTTACCTCCGATTCACAAGAAACCATCGATTTTGAGCACTACGAGCAAATTGAATTTGATTCGGAAGTTACACAAATTAAAAATACCTGGGATCTATTTTCATTCAACGATAAAGCATTAAAAGCTGATTTTGAATTAATTACTGAAGGAAGAATATCACAGCCAATTCCTGAGGGCGTTCGTTGCATAAATAAAGAAAATATTTTTATTGAAGAAGGTGCCGAAATTTTATTTGCGGTTTTAAACGCCAGTAAAGGGCCAATTTATATTGGGAAAGATTCTTTGGTGATGGAAGGCAGTTTAATTCGCGGCCCTTTTGCTTTGGGAGAACATTCTGTGGTGAAAATGGGCGCTAAAATTTATGGGGCCACCACCATTGGACCGTTTTGCACGGTTGGAGGAGAAGTAAACAATTCTATTTTATCGGGCTATTCAAACAAAGGGCACGATGGTTTTTTAGGAAATTCTGTATTGGGTGAATGGTGTAATATTGGTGCGGATACCAACAATTCAAATTTAAAAAACAACTATAGCGAAGTTCGCTTATGGAATTATGAAACCGAAAATTTTGCCAAAACCGGATTGCAATTTTGTGGGTTAATTATGGGCGACCATGCTAAATGCGGAATAAATACGATGTTTAATACAGGAACTGTGATTGGCGTAAGCGCAAATATTTATGGCAGCAATTTTCCCAGAAATTTCATTCCTTCCTTTAGTTGGGGTGGCGCCGCATGTTTTTCAACCTATCAAATGGATAAAGTTACAGAAACCGCAATATTGGTGATGAAAAGGCGAGGGGTAGATTTTGATGA
>JAUSOJ010000218.1 GCA_030656195.1 Lutibacter sp. | reverse complement strand
TTTTTCATAAACAAGCCAATCACCTCATAGCCTTGTTCCTTTAATAAATAGGCCGCAACACTGCTATCCACACCACCCGAAAGTCCGACAATTACGCGTTTCATTTTAACTAATTTTAGTTTGCAAAGTTACGGATAAGTTTTTTTATCAAAAAGTTAATGTTTAAAAGTTTAAAAGTGAAAGTTGAGACCGAAGTAACAAGTGCAAATTTCACTTTTTACAAACGTCATTTGCCATTTTCATAAGTATTTGCTTCCGAATTAATTAATCTTTTCTTTTCTGGAAAATTGGTTAATATAAACTACCAGTAAACCCAAAATCATCAAAAAACTAAAAATTAACAAAATCAAACTGTAATTTTTAATGGCGTTAAACTGTAAAAGAAATAAAAATCCCTGCAAAAACAAAAGTGTTTCCGTGATAAAAACACCCGATAAAAACAGTAATATTCCAACTTTAGAAGTTGGTTTGTTAAGGTTAATTTTTTTTAGCTGATCAAGAATTAAAAATAACAAGACACTCAGAAAACCCAAAGTAAATAAGTGTAAATAACCAATAATGAAAAAAGGTTTAAGGCCCAAAGATTTTTCAACAATATAAGGAAAAGCCGATAAAATTTGGCTGATAATTTTTATGATGTAAGAAATCATGGCAAATTTGAGCAGCAATTTTGAGATAAAACTCCAATTTATCTGCGAAAAAGCCTGTTTCAATATTTTTAACAAAAACACCAATGAAATGAATTGAAACACCGAAGCCACAAAACCAATTATATAATACCATGAAAAATCGGTGCTCCATAAAACCGATAAAGCGTAAGCCGGAACACAAGCGATATTCAAATACAAGAAAAAGCGCTTTTGCAGTTTTTCTGAAATGATTATTTGCTGATTTTCAAAAATTTTAAACAACAATCCGAACAATGCAAAAACAAAAAATCCATTGTATAAAAAGTGCAAATAAAAATAGACCGTGTTGTAATATAAATCGGTTTTTCCCTGAGTTACAATCACAAATGCCAGAAACCAGGTGGCCAAACTCGACAATAAATAATAATAAATTCCGTATCTAATTAATTTGGCTGAAGTATTACTTCCTTGAATATCTTTTAACATTCTGAAGGACAATACATAAGAAGTCAGCCCAAAAACGGCCAGCAACACAATGGAAAACACTTTATAACCACCTAACGGAAAGCTAATTAACATCAATGGTATCACCACCAACAAAATTCCTAAAGTCGCTTTATATACTTTATGCTGTTTAGCGGCATCAGAAACAAAATAAAACAAAATAGCGCCAATAACAACAAGGTAACCCCAACCCAAAAAAGCTACATGGGAATGGCTTTGCAGTAAATTTTGATAAGGAATAAATTTTGTGGGAAACGCAAAGTTCCATCGCATTAACAATCCGTACAAAGCGGACAAAATAAACAACGCAAATGCATATAAATATAGAAACTTGCTTTTTTGGTTCAATAACATATAAAAAAATTGTCCTACAAATAAACAAGAAATTTATCAAACCACTTACAAATAAAACAAAAAAAGCGACTTCCAAAGAAGCCGCTTTTAAACAAATTAACCAATAATTTATTTGCTAAAAGTATAAGTAAGGCCTAACATAACCATACTTGTAGTCATTTCATAACCAACTTTTGTTCCTGGTACTGCGCCATAAGGGTTTGATGCAGATGCCATCATTGGATTTAACATTTGTCCTTCTGTTTTTCCACCACTTGTACCATAATGATACACACCATTTAATTTAAAGTTGTCGCTAATAGGGTAACTGGTTCCAAATTGGAATGCATTTTTAATCACTGCTGTTGCAGGAATTGAGAAAAATGCCAATTCACTGTCGATTGGATTGCTGCTAAACGTATAACCAACTCTTAAAGGTAATTTTTCAATCCCTTTATATTGCAAACCAATTGATAGAATGTTGATGTTTTTCCATCCAAAACCTTTTACTGAACCTGTTTGATTCCATCCTTTCTCTGCAAAACCATTGGTATTTTCATAATCCACATATCTATAGTCAACGGCCAAATCAACATCTCCGGTAGAATAACCCAAACCAAAAGATAAAATTGCAGGATAATCCATATTGAAAGAATTTGTAGAAGTTGAATTATTTAAATAGGTATTTTCGAATTCTAAGTCTTCAAATTTTTGTGTTGTTTTATAAGAAGCACCTACTTTAAATCCGCTTGGAGAATTATAAAACAATCCGAATTGCGCTCCAAATCCTATCGCTGAAGCTTTATCGCTTACAGGGTAACCAGAAGCATTTGGGTTTGAAGTTGGATTTGGTGCCAATTCCAATGCTGAATAATTTAATGTTGGCTGAACACCAATTGATAATTCTTTGGTAATTTCATAAGCCCATGCCAATCCAACTTGCAGTAACATATAATCTGATTCAATGTGTCCAAAACCACCTGCTTGTTGCGGATAATTAATAGGATTTGAATTTAATGTAGGATTGAAGCTAGGACTCATTGGATTATTGGCTTCTTCAGGAAAAGTAACCCCAAAACCGCTGATACCAAAAGCAGACGCACCAAATGTATGTTTGCTACCCTCTTTTCCCCAAACCATAGCCAAAGCAGGCATAGGTGAAACGCCTCTGTCATCTTTTGTTACACCCGATACTGCAGGAGAACCAGGGCCCATCATTCCTGCAGGTAAACTTGAACTTAATTCAGGAGATGAAAAGAAAGCGCCGATATCAAAGTTTATTATTTTACTGTCAAATACAGAAATTGCTGCAGGATTCCATTGCAATGCGCCGCTAATATCTAATGGTTGTGCTGTTGCAGCGCCACCCATAGACATATTTACAGAACCCACGCCTTGCATAATATGCCCGGCTTGCGCAAAAATGGAGGTTGTTAAAAGTAATACTGCCAATCTTAAAATGTTTTTCATAATTATTGATTTGTTTTGTTTAATGAATTTTGTTAATGTAACAATTGTTACAAACTGATTTACATATACTTAAGTGTTTAATATTGAACAAAATTATAGGGTTAGAAACATATTAATAGTGACAATTGTCAGTTAAAGTTATGAAATTAATTTTACTTAAGATAAATTTGAGCAATATTTACAAAAATTATGGAATACAATAAAATCATAGACTTGTTGAGCTATACAATTCCTTCAGCCATTACAGGAATTGTGGCTTATTATTTTTTTCTTACTCATACAAAAAATGAAGAAAGAAAACTCAGATTGTCGCTTTTAAGGGAAAATCAAAAACAATCATTGCCCATAAGACTTCAAGCCTATGAAAGAATGGCTTTATTTTTAGAACGCATAAATCCTTCAAAATTGGTTTTGAGAATTACTTCAGTCAACAACGACATCAATGCCTATTCGCAAAGTTTAACCAATACCATTGAACAGGAATTTGAGCACAATCTTGCGCAGCAAATTTACATTTCAGACAAATGCTGGAGCATTATTATGTCTGCTAAAAATGCCACAATCCTCATCATCCAAAAAACAGCGGAAGAAGAAACGGTAACCACCGCCCAAGAATTGCGTGAAGCCATTATAAAAAGAATCTTGAATAGTTCGGCGCCATCAACAACTGCTTTGGCTTTTATTAAAGATGAAGTGCGGAATTTTATCTAAAACATGAAACTCTTATAATAAAAAACTTTTAATGAAACCAAAAACAGCTTTTTACAAATCCGTTTTAAATACTTTATTTATCATTTCTCTTTTAAATTTCAACACTTTATTTGGACAAAACAGTACACCAAAAGGTAACGTGTTTGTCGACAAAAATGGGGTGATGAGATGGGAATTATCCAACAAAGAAGTTCAGGGTTTTGGCGTAAATTATACCGTTCCTTTTGCCCATGCGTATCGTTCTGCAAAAAAAATGGGCATCGACCCAAAAAAAGCCATTGAAAATGATGTTTACCATTTTTCCCGTTTGGGATTCGATTTGTATCGTATTCATATTTGGGACACCGAAATAAGCGACACTTTGGGAAACCTGATTGCAAATGAGCATTTGGACACCTTTGATTTTTTGATGAAAAAATTAGCGGAGAAAGGCATTCGATCAGTTATTACACCTATTGCTTTTTGGGGAAACGGCTGGCCGGAACCTGATGAAAATACGCCCGGATTTTCGCATAAATATGGGAAAGACAAGAGTCTTACAAACCCTGCTGCCATTAAAGCACAACAAAATTACCTATTTCAATTGTTGAACCATGTGAATCCGTACACCGGTTTGGCCTACAAAAATGATCCAAATATCATTGCCTTTGAAATTAGCAATGAACCGCATCACAAAGGAAGTGAAACTGAAGTGACCAATTTTATAAAGGGAATGGTAAAATCTATGCGAAAAAGTGGCACTAAAAAACCTATTTTATACAATATCAGCCATTCCGTGCATTTGGCTGAAGCCTATTTTAAAGCTGGAATTCAAGGCGGCACCTTTCAATGGTACGCGACAGGTTTGGGCTATCAGCGCGAAATTCCGGGAAATTTACTCCCAAATACCGACGATTATAACATTCCTTTTGATGAAATCATCAAAAAATACCACGGTGCAAAATATGTTTATGAGTTTGATGCCGCCGATGTGGGAAGATCTTACATTTATCCGGCTATGGCCAGAAGTTTTAGGGAAGCCGGCATCCAATTGGCAACTCATTTCTCTTATGATCCTACTTTTTTAGCTGCCGCAAATACCGAATATAATACGCATTATATGAACTTGGCTTACACGCCACAAAAAGCTTTGAGCTTAATGATTTCTTCCGAAGTTTTTCATCAAATCCCCATGAATAAAGACTTTGGAAAATATCCTGAAAATTTAACTTTTGACAATTTTAAAGTGAATTACCAAGATGATTTGGCTGAATACAATGCCGAAACCAAGTTTATTTACACAAATAATACCAGTGCAAATCCTTTGAATGAAGCAAATTTAAACAAGATTGCCGGATTTGGAAATTCTAATTTGATAAAATATGATGGATTGGGCGCTTATTTTTTGGATAAAATCGAAGACGGAATTTGGCGGTTAGAAGTGATGCCCGATGCAGTTTGGGTTGACAATCCATTCGGACGAAACAGTCCGGAAAAAACAATAGCCGTTATTAACTGGAAAAACCATCTCATGAAAATTGATCTTCAAGACTTGGGTTTAAAATTCAGTTTAGAAGCTGTTAATGAAGGAAATTCGGTTACCAAAATAGTTGAAAACGGCAGTTTTTCAATCACACCTGGAACTTATATTCTGAACAAAAAAGGAATTCCAAAAAATTGGACGGTTAATGATCAATTTGGTTTTGGCAAGCTAAGCGATTTTTATGCGCCTGAAACTACGGTAACAAAACCTTGGTTTAAACATACGCCCGAAAATGAAGTTTCTGAAAACAAACCATTAAAAATTAACGTAAATTATATTGCTCCAAATGCACCTCAGGGAATCCAATTGGCTGTTTATTCTGGCAATAAAAGTGAATTTTATGACATGGAAAATACGGGCGCTTATTCGTATTCAGCAACCATTCCTGCTGAAATGATAAAGACCGGATTTTTATCATACCATCTTATTGTAAAACATCATGAAGAAAGTTACACCACCTATCCAGCCGGTAAAATAGGCCGCCCGTTCGATTGGGATTTTTACGACAGCAATACTTTTCAAGTGCGTGTGGTTCCAAATTCAAATCCAATTCATCTGTTCAATGCGGCAAAAGATACCGATTTACTGGTAAGAGAATGGCGAAAAT
>JAUSOJ010000304.1 GCA_030656195.1 Lutibacter sp. | reverse complement strand
CCGCTTTTTTCACGTTCCAACATAGCAACCATATCAATATTATTGCTGTCTAAATACACCTTAAGCGTGCCAAATATTTCTTCAGAAAACAATACTTTAAATTTAATTTTTTTATAAGTCACTTTTTGCTCCACCATTTCTTTAAACCATTCCATTTTTATGTTTGCATCACCATCAATGTTTGGCGCAATATGGATAACGGTAATTTTTGCATCAAACTTATTGGCAATTTGGGCTAATTTATAAATGGCACCAATATCTTCCTGTTCAAAATCGGTTGCGTAAACAATTTTATTAAGATCTTCAGTTGCGTTTTTTGGAACCAGCAATACCGGACAAGGCGCTTTTTCAATAAGGGTCATGGAGGTATCTCCCATAAAAAGCTCTTTAATGGCGCTTTCTTTTTTCATTCCAATAACAATCATCAAGGCTTTATTCTTTGATGCTTTTACAAGTATTCCGTGTGCAACTGACAAATTTTCAAAAGCTTCGGTTTTTACATTCATCCCAGCCAAATCTTTGCCTAAGTGTTTTTTGCAAAAAGTTTTGAGTTTTGCATTATTTTCTTTTTGGGTTGTTTTTTCGAGTTCATCGTAAAAAATGTCAAATTCCAATCCCAACATCATGGGCAGGCTGTAAACATGAATCACCAACAAATTGGCGCCCAATTTTGAACTTAACCTGTACGCGTATTTTATGGCGGTTTCGGAATTCTTTGAATAATCTGTGGCGAAAATTATTGTTTTCATCTCGACTGCTGTTTAGCTGTTAATATCCAAAGATATTAATCTTAAATGTAGAATAGAATGATAAAACTCATTTACGGACCTTTAATAATTGATAATGGTCATTTTTTAGGGTAAAATCCTTCACTAAATTTAAGATGTAAATTTTGATGTTTTACAATTGCTTTTTGATATTCAAAATTTACAAATGAGGCAATTTTTTAACTTCAAAAGAAAAAGTTATGAGCGATTTTAGAAACAGGCCAAATGGAACCTACATTTTAGATGCCAATTGGGAAGCGTTGTATATTTTAACGAAACACTGGAAAACGGATTTGTTGTTTTACAGAGACGATTTAAATTTTTTGGACAATTTAATTGATAAATATATTATTTGGATTTCCAAAAAAGAAGATATGGATGCAGTGCGCAAAATTGATAACAGCATTTTAGAAACCGCTAAAAAATGTAACGATTTACTGCAAAGGGTTGATAAGCATTTAACGCATTTGGTAAATTTGATGGAAGATCCTTTTAAATACGATTCACATACGTTTAGGGCCGAGCACCAACAGCTTGAAGATGATATCACAAATTTTGTAAAAACTTTTAGAGATAACCGAAAAGAGGTTTTTGAAGTGACAAAATTGGTGATTGAAAGCGATGAGTTTATTCGTCAGTTTGTGGTGGTATAAGGTTGTTTTTTAAACTTTTGAAATTAGGATTTCTTAATTTTTCGCCGACCTTGAAGTGATGATTCATAAACAAAAAAACAAGTTTTGATATTTCAACACCTTCAAATTAATCTAAGATTTGTTCCGCAACATTGGCTGGCATTGCTTTTGGGTATTTTCCTGCTCGGAAAGCGGCAAAATTAAATCGGATTGACGCTTTATGTTACGATAAAAATTTTATAAGAAATAAATAAGTATCAACTTAAAAAACATCAGAAAATGAACAATTTACAAAACACATTGACAGAGATTTCACAACTCACAAAAACCATTGAAACCAATTATCCCGAACTTTATCAATTTTTGGACGACAGTCCAATGGAAATTCCATCAGAAAGTCATCCGGTAATCGATAAAAAAATAATGCAGGACTATTTAGACAGTTTAAAGCAATTATTGAAACACCATTTAGAAACACGCCAAAAAATCCAAAATCAGCAGTAATTTAAAAATTGATATTATGGGAGAAATAGCCACATCAAACCGACAAATCACCTTGTTTTACAGCTCTAATTCGGTTAGGGCAAAACAAGCCTTGGCCTATGCAAAAGCTGAAGGCTTGGCAATACTGCCAATAGACATTTTAAAAACACCGTTAACCGGAACACAAATTGTGGAAATTTCCAAGCGTTTGGGATTGGAAGTCAAAGATCTTGTAAATCAAGACCATCCTGCATATGCAAAAAAATTTGAATCCGTTGAATTGTCTTCAGATGATTGGATTAAAATGATACAACACAATCCCGAAATTATGAAACAGCCCATTGCTTTGCGAGGTGACCAAACAATTTTAGTGGAAACGCCTACAGATATGATCAAAATTTAATTGAGATATATCATTTTATGGATTGTTAATATTGAATAACTTTAAAATACAAAATCATTTTTGATGATTTTTTAACAGATAAAACAATAAGCCATGATTAAAGACCACGGAAAAAATTACAGCGATTTAGAAAAACTGATTACTCAAATGAACGAAGAAATTCCTGCGGTAATGACAGGTTTTAACAACCTTCATGAGGCAGTTTTATCGGAAGGGGCGTTAACAATAAAAACCAAAGAACTCATTGCTTTGGGCATTGCCATAAGTTTAAGATGCAATGGATGCATTCCGTATCACATAAAAAATGCGCTTGATGCAGGAGCCAATTTTTCCGAAATTATGGAAACCATTGGCGTGGCAATTCTGATGGGAGGAAGTTCGTCTATGGTTTATGGATGTGAAGCACTTGAAGCATTAAATCAATTTATAGTTTTAGAAAAAAATGGATAACGAAAAAAAAGAAAATAAAGAAACTGATTTTTCGGAAGAAAAAAAACCAACGTCTTTGCCTGAAGGTTATAAGCCCAATTGGATTTATGCTTTATTTATTTTTTTGATCCTTTTCTCCATATTTAACAGGTCGGTTTCAAAACCTAAGGAAATTACCTGGTTAACTTTTGAACAAACCATGTTAAGTGCGCACGACGTGGCTAAAATTGTGGTGGTGAATAAAGCATTTGCAGAAATTTATATCAAAAAAGACCGGCTCAGTTCAGCAAATTATAAAGATTTACCGCAGGGCGGATATATGGCTGAAACAAATCCGCATTACACCCTTCAAATTGGATCCGTAGAAAGTTTTGAAAGTAAATTACAGCAGGCACAACAAAATTTTTTGCCTGAAGAAAAAGTGGAAGTTGCTTACCAGGACAGAACAAATTGGACCGCTGTGCTTTCTTATATTTTGCCATTCGGATTGCTGATTCTTTTTTGGATGTTTATGTTGCGGGGAATTGGACGAAGCCCAATGGGCAGCGGTTCTATTTTTAATTTCGGTAAATCGACGGCAAAATTAATGGACAAGGACACTAAAAGTACCATAACCTTTAATGATGTTGCAGGTTTAAGGGAAGCCAAAAGAGAAGTGGAAGAAATTGTCGATTTTTTGAAAAATCCGAAAACTTACACAAAATTGGGCGCTAAAATCCCGAAAGGCGTGATGCTGGTCGGTCCTACAGGAACCGGAAAAACCTTGATGGCAAAAGCGGTTGCCGGCGAAGCACAAGTGCCTTTCTTTTCTCTGTCTGGTTCAGAATTTGTGGAAATGTTTGTGGGTGTTGGCGCTTCGCGTGTTCGGGATTTGTTTAAACAAGCCAAAGAAAAAGCGCCAAGCATTATTTTTATTGATGAAATTGATGCCGTTGGACGTTCGCGCAGCAAAGCAAATGCATTCCAGTCTAACGATGAGCGCGAAAATACTTTAAACCAATTGCTGACAGAATTGGACGGTTTTGGAACCAATACCGGTGTTATTGTGCTCGCCGCAACCAACCGGGCCGATATTTTGGACAAAGCGTTGTTGCGTCCCGGCAGGTTTGACCGCCATATTTATTTGGAATTGCCCACCAAAGAAGAGCGATTAGAAATTTTTGAAGTCCATTTACGTCCCATAAAAAAAGCAAAAGATGTTGACATAAAATTATTGGCTTCGCTAAGTCCGGGATTTTCAGGTGCCGATATTGCCAATATTTGCAATGAAGCAGCACTGATTGCCGCGCGCAAAAAAAAGAATGCTGTGGAACAGGAAGATTTTATGGAAGCCAGAGACCGCATTGTTGGCGGATTGGAAAGAAAAGGGAAAATTATTTCGCCT
>JAUSOJ010000290.1 GCA_030656195.1 Lutibacter sp. | reverse complement strand
TAAACAGACGCCAATTGATTTTTTTGTGGCAAGCGCCCATAAATTTCACGGCCCAAAAGGGGTTGGATTTGCTTACATAAAGCGAGGATTTGGTATTCAGCCAATTTTGCACGGCGGAGAGCAGGAGCGAGGTGCCAGAGCAGGTACTGAAAATGTGCAAAGCATTTTAGGAATGGAAAAAGCACTGGAAATTTCTTGTACAAATATGCAGGAAGAGTCGGCTTGTATTCAACAACTTAAAAATTATTTTATTGAAGAATTGAAGCGAAATTTTATAGGAATTGAATTCAACGGGCAATCAGCAAGTGAAACGGAAAGCAGTTACACCATTTTAAATGTTCGCTTTCCAAAAGATTATGCCATGTTGCTATTTAATTTAGATTTAAAAGGCATTGCAGTTTCTGGCGGAAGCGCCTGCCAAAGCGGAAGCAATATGGGTTCACATGTGTTGCACGCCATTTTACCTGAAAAAGAAGCTGAAAAAACTTCCATACGATTTTCTTTCAGTAAATTCAACACCAAAGAAGAAATTGATTACGTAATTCAAACACTCTTAAAATTGATCAAGTAGATGCTAAATTATCCCATAAAGTTTTATCCCATTTTAAAAGAAAAAATTTGGGGAGGAACTAAATTAGTCGCCAAACTCAATAAAAAATCAACATCAAAAAATGTTGGTGAAAGTTGGGAACTGTCCGATGTTGAGGATAATATTTCTGTTGTTTCTAACGGATATTTAAAGGGAAAAACTTTGAGGGAACTGTTGGAAACCTATAAAAATAAATTAATTGGCGAAAATAACTACAGGCATTTTGGAAACAATTTTCCTTTGCTGATAAAATTTATTGATGCCAAAGAGGATTTGTCCGTTCAGGTTCATCCAAATGATGAAATTGCCAAAAAATTGCACAATTCGTTTGGAAAGACTGAAATGTGGTATATTATGCAAGCTGATTCAGGTTCGAAAATTGTTGTGGGATTTAGTAAGGAAATCACGCCTGATCAATATCTAAATTATGTGGCCGAAAAGAAAATACCATCCATCTTAAATTATGAAAAGGTAAAAGCCGGTGATGCTTTTTTTATTGAACCGGGAACAGTTCATACCATTGGCGGCGGAATATTGCTGGCCGAAATTCAGCAAACTTCCGACATTACCTACAGAATTTATGATTGGGATAGGGCAGACGACCAAGGAAATCCAAGAACTTTACATACCGATTTGGCCGTTGAAGCCATCAATTTCAGTCATAAAATTGAGGCAAAGCACAACTATTCCACCTTTATTAATTCATTGAATACGGTTGTTAAATGCGCGTATTTTACAACCAATTTTATACACGTTGTTGGAGAAAAAGAATTGGATTACACGAACACAGATTCCTTTGTTGTTTTTATGTGTGTTCAGGGAAAAGCCACAATTTCAATGGAAGAACATTCGGAAATCATTAATTATGGCGAAACAGTATTGATACCTGCCACTGCTGAAAAAGTGGTGATAGCCTCAAAAAATTGTAAGTTGTTGGAAGTGACTGTTTAAATGATATTCACTTCGATTTCAAGCGAAATCTTGAAAATTTCCAACACTTTTTGCTGAATTTTTTGCGCCAAAGCATAAATTTCTTTTCCGCTTGCGTTACTGTAATTCACCAAAACCAATGCCTGTTTTTCGTGAACGCCGGCGTCTCCAAATCGTTTTCCTTTAAATCCGCATTGTTCAATTAACCAACCGGCCGGAATTTTAATTTCGTTTTCAGAAATGATATAGTGAGGGATTTCAGGATACTTTTTAATCAATTCTTGAAATAAATTTGATGTGATTACCGGATTTTTAAAAAAGCTGCCGCTGTTCCCAATTTCCTTTGGATCAGGAAGTTTGCTTTGTCTGATGGCAATTACCGCATCAGCAATTTCTTTAATGGAAGGATTTTCCTTTTCTGTCAATAAATCTTTGATGGCTCCGTAAGAAATATTGATGTTGTGATTTTTTTTGGTGAGTTTAAAGGTAACACTGACAATAATGAATTTTCCCTTCAACTCATTTTTGAAAACAGAATTTCGGTATCCAAAACCGCAATCAGCACTCGTAAAAATTTTGGTTTTGCCCGTTTCAATGTCGATCGCTTCCAATTGCTGAAACACATCCTTAATTTCAACGCCATAAGCGCCAATATTTTGAATGGGCGAAGTGCCCACATTTCCGGGAATCAAAGCCAGATTTTCCAGTCCGCCATAATTTTGGGAAACGCACCAAAGCACCAATTCGTGCCAATTTTCGCCGGCTTCGGCAGTGACTAAAACTTCATCTTCATCAAAATCATTTACAATAATTCCTTTGGTGTTAAGATGAATTACCAATTTTTCAACATCTTTGGTCAGCAAAATATTGCTTCCGCCGCCCAACAAAAACAAGTATTTTTCCGAAGCGATGATTTCTTTTAATTCTTTGACAGAATTTACAGTAACAAAACGCTTGGCATTTGCTTGAATGCCAAACGTATTGTAAGGTTTTAACGGTATGTTTTGTTGAATTTCCAACTATTTTTGGTTGTATTTTTTGATGGCAGCTTTCAAGATTTCTACGGAACGAACAAGATCTTCTTTTTTGAGCACATAAGCAATCCGAACTTGTTTGGTGCCAAATCCTTCAGTGGAATAAAATCCGGCTGCAGGAGCTACCATAACGGTCTGATTGTCCAAGTTGAAATCTTCCAGCAACCATTGCGCAAATTTATCGGCGTCATCCACAGGAAGTTCGGCAACACAATAGAAAGCGCCTTTCGGTGTGGCCACTTTTACACCTTCAATTTTATTCATTTCAGCAATTAAAATATCTCTTCGGGCTTTATACTCAACAATCACCTCATCAAAATAAGATTGTGGCGTTTCCAAAGCAGCTTCACTGGCGATTTGTTCAAATGTTGGCGGACTTAATCTTGCCTGCGCGAATTTTAAAACCGTACTGATGACTTCTTTATTTTTACTTACCAAACAGCCAATTCTTGCGCCGCACATACTGTAACGTTTTGAAACTGAATCAATAATGATGGCGTGATCATCCAATCCAAAACCGCTTAAAACAGACTGGTATTCCTCATTGTCGTAGATAAATTCCCTGTAAACCTCATCGGCAATCAAAAATAAATCGTGTTTTTTTACAATTTCGGCCAGTTGTTGAATTTCTTCTTTGGAATACAAATACCCGGTCGGATTGTTGGGATTGCAAATTAAAATGGCTTTGGTTTTTGAAGTAATCAATTTTTGAAATTCGGCCATCGGAGGCAAAGCAAAATTATCTTCAATTTTTGAAATCACCGGAACAATTTTTACGCCAGAAGCCGTTGAAAAACCAAGGTAATTTGCATAAAATGGTTCGGGAATAATAATTTCATCACCTGGATCGGTAATGCTTCCCATCGCAAACAATAAGGCTTCAGAACCTCCGGTAGTGACAATAATTTCATCAGAAGTTACGGGAATATTTCTTTTAATATAATAGTTTGCGAGCTTTTTTCGGTATTCTTCAGAGCCTTCAGAACGGCTGTAAGCAAGCACTTCAACTGTGTTATTTTTTACCGCATCAAGTGCTACTTTTGGGGTTTTTATATCTGGCTGCCCAATATTCAAATGAAAAACTTCAATTCCCCTTTTTTTTGCATTTTCAGCATAAGGAACCAGTTTCCTGATTGGAGATTCGGGCATAGTTGCACCTTTTATAGAGATTGTAGGCATCGTATTTTGTTTATGAATAGTTGACTGCAAAATTGCGAAATTATTTTTGAAATTCTTGCCTTTTAGGTGCATTTGTTAAAGGTTAAAATTTTTATAAAAGTTATGTAATCATGAAGTGTTTTTGTAACTTAACGCAAAAATTAAAGGCAAAAAATATTGAAATTCTATTTAAGAACTGCAGTTTTTTCGATTGTGCTGTTATTTGTAGCAGCAGAAGCCGTTTCACAGAGCAAGTTTCAACTTGAAAATGCCGCAAAAAGGCAATCAGTTTCATTTAAACTTTCCAACAATTTAATTATATTTCCTATTGAGGTCAACGGAAGATCACTGAATTTTATATTGGATTCAGGCGTTGGCGCAACATTATTGTTCAATTTGTACGCCAAGGATTCTGTGATGCTTCATAACAAGGAAAAAGTCAGGTTACAGGGATTGGGAAGTGAAGAATCGGTTGAAGCAGTGTTGTCTAAAGGAAACTTATTTACCTTCGGAAATATTAGGGGTTATAACCAAAGTTTATATCTGATTTTGGATGACAGTTTCGATTTGTCCTCAAAACTCGGAATTACGGTACACGGGATTATTGGCTATGAAATTTTTAAAGATTTTGTGGTTGATATTAATTATGGCACAAAACGCATCAATTTTTACAATCCAGATAATTACAAGCATAAAATTTGCAAAAAATGCGAAACGTTTGATTTGGATTTTTTTAAGTTAAAACCATATATCAATGTGGGCGTTAAATTAGACTCCGTTTCGGATAAAACCATTCCTGTCAAATTGTTGATTGATTCAGGCGGAAGCGATGCTTTATGGCTCTTTGAAAATAGCCATCCTGACATTTTGTCGCCAAAAAAGTTTTTCAATGATTTTTTAGGAGAAGGATTAAGCGGCGCAGTTTACGGAAAAAGATCAAAAATTAAAGCTTTGGTGATTGGGAAATTTGAGTTAAAAAACCCTACAGTCTCTTATCCAGATTCTTCATCCATTTCGTATGCACGTCAATTTGAAGACAGAAACGGCAGTTTGGGCGCTTCTGTTTTAAAAAGATTTAATGTAACTTTTGATTATAAAAACAAGAAAATTTCCTTGAAAGCAGGAAGTTATTTTAAAGAGCCATTCAGTTACAATATTAGCGGCATTGAGCTAGTTTATAATGGAAAACTGTTGGTAAAAGAACAAAATTACACTTCAATTGGTATAGCGGATGGCGACAAAGCCAACAGGCAAAATACCGTTATTTTGGACTATAACTACAAATATACTTTTAAGCCATCCTATAAAATTCATAGCGTACAAGAAGGTTCACCTGCATATAACGCTGGTTTGATTGCGGGAGATATTGTGATAAAAATTAACGGAAAGTTTACCTATGAATTGCCGTTGGATGAAATAATCGGGAAATTTTTTCAAAAAGAAAACACAAGAATATCATTGGTTGTTGAAAGAAACGGGAAAGATTATGAATACCATTTTTATCTGAAAGATATGCTTAAATAATAAATGACCCTCATCGCTGAAGGTCATTTATGATATAGTTATTTTTTAAATTTACTCTTTTAATACAATGCCTTTAATCTGAAGCATTTTAACTGGTTCATCAGCATTTGAAGCAACGGTAATCGATTTTGAAAATCCGCCCGCTTTATGGGTGTCATATTTCACTTCAATTTCACCACTGTCACCAGGCATAATAGGTCCTGCTGGTTTTTTTGGAACCGTACAACCGCAACTTGACTTAATGTCGTTAATCACCAATGGAGATTTACCAACATTTTTAAATTTAAAGGTGCGAACGCCATCAGCATTCAACGCGATTTTTCCGTAATCTATAACTTCAGTAACAAACTCAAAAACAGGAGCGTTAGGGTCTTTCGGTTTTTCGCTTGCTAGTTTTTCTTGGGCATTTACGGTGAATGTTAAAAATCCCAAAACGAATAAGGTGATTATTTTTCTCATAATTTTATATTTAATAGGTAAAGTTAGTATTTTTTTTAAATTTTCAAAAATATTTTAGGTCTTATAATTGTACATTTGCGAATCGTATTACAAATAATATACCAAAATGAGTTTAGCAACAAAATATAGTCCCAAAGAAATAGAAAATAAATGGTATGATTACTGGATGAAGAACAATTATTTTCATTCAACACCAAATGAAAAAGAGCCATACACCATCGTAATTCCGCCGCCAAACGTAACGGGCGTTTTACATATGGGGCATATGCTGAACAATACCATTCAAGATGTATTGATCAGAAGGGCCAGATTAAAAGGCTTTAACGCTTGTTGGGTTCCCGGAACCGATCACGCATCTATCGCCACTGAGGCTAAAGTTGTCGCAAAATTAAAAGAACAGGGAATTCAAAAATCGGACTTAACACGTGAAGAATTTTTGAAGCACGCTTGGGAATGGACAGATGAACACGGCGGCATTATTTTGGAACAGCTTAAGAAACTTGGCGCTTCCTGTGATTGGGAACGCACAAAATTTACGATGGATGAAGATTTAAGTGAATCCGTAGTAAAAGTTTTTATTGATTTGTATAAAAAAGGGCTGATTTATCGTGGTTACAGGATGGTAAATTGGGATCCTTCCGCAAAAACAACCTTGTCTGATGAAGAAGTAATTTATGAAGAAAAAGCAGGCAATCTTTACTATCTGAAATATAAAATTGAAGGCAGCAACGAATTTTTAACCATTGCAACCACGCGTCCGGAAACTATTTTTGGCGATACCGCCATTTGTATCAATCCGAATGATCCGCGTTTTTCGCATTTAAAAGGAAAAAAAGCCATTGTTCCCATTGCCAACAGAGTAATTCCCATCATTGAAGATGATTATGTGGATATTGAATTTGGAACGGGTTGTTTAAAAGTGACACCTGCACACGATCCAAATGATAAAGTGTTGGGAGAAAAACACCAGTTGGAAGTGGTGGATATTTTTAACGATGATGCCACTTTGAATTCATTTGGCTTGCATTATGAAGGAAAAGACCGATTTGTTGTCCGTAAAGAAATTACCAAAGAATTAGAAAATTCAGGCAGTTTGGCTAAAATTGAATCCTATGTTCATAAAGTTGGAACTTCAGAAAGAACCAAAGAAGTGATTGAGCCAAAAATTTCTGCCCAATGGTTTTTAAAAATGGACACCATTGTGAAACCGGCATTAAAAGCGGTTTTGGAAGATGAAGAAATTCACTTCTTCCCGAAACATTATAACAATACTTACAGACATTGGTTGGAAAATATCAGGGATTGGAATATCTCGCGCCAACTTTGGTGGGGACACCGCATTCCGGCTTATTTTTACGGAGATGGCGTAAACGATTTTGTGGTTGCTTCAACGATGGATGAAGCGGTGAAACTGGCTTCTGAAATTGTTGGAAAAAATTTAACTTTCGCAGATATTAAACAGGATCCCGATGCTTTGGATACTTGGTTTTCGTCTTGGTTGTGGCCAATTTCTGTTTTCGACGGAATTAGACATCCTGACAATAAAGATATTAACTATTATTATCCGACCAATGATTTGGTGACCGGACCGGATATTATTTTCTTTTGGGTTGCCCGAATGATTTTTGCAGGATATGAATTCAGAAATGAAAAACCATTCACCAATGTTTATTTTACGGGAATTGTGCGCGATAAACAAGGCAGGAAAATGTCGAAATCCCTTGGAAATTCTCCTGATCCCATCGAGTTGATTGAAAATTTTGGCGCAGATGGTGTTCGTGTTGGAATGTTGTTGTGTTCGGCAGCAGGAAACGATTTGCTGTTTGATGAAGATTTGGTGGCACAAGGGCGTAACTTTTCCAATAAAATTTGGAATTCTTACCGTTTGATTAAAGGGTGGGAAGTTTCAGAAACTATTGAACAACCAAAATCTGCCAAAGTGGCCATTGAATGGTACCAAGCAAAATTTCAGCAGGCATTGAGCGAACTTGAAAAATCGTTTGAACAATATCGCATCAGCGAAGCTTTAATGATTACTTACAAACTTATTTGGGACGATTTTTCTTCTTGGTTTTTAGAAATGGTAAAACCAGAATATCTGCAGCCAATTGATGCCAAAACATACAGTTCGGTTGTCGGTTTCTTGGAAGATAACCTAAAAATATTGCATCCTTTTATGCCATTTTTATCAGAAGAAATTTGGCAGGATATTACAGAAAGAACCCCTGAAGATGCTTTGATTATTGGGGAATATCCAAAATTTACAGATGTAAATGAAGATTTAATAAACGATTTTAAATTTGCTTCAGAAGTAATTTCCGGAATCAGAACCATCAGAAAAGACCGTAATATTGCCTTTAAATTTACAATTGATCTTTTGGTGATCAACAATGAAAACACCTCGAATTATTTTGATGCGGTTATTGAAAAACTGGGAAATATAGCTTCTCTGACTTATGTGTCAGAAAAAGTGGAAGGTGCTTTGAGTTACCGCGTAAAATCGAATGAGTATTTTATTCCGATGGAAGCTGACATCAATGTGGAAGAAGAAAAAGTCAAATTATTGGAAGAACTAAAATATACCGAAGGTTTTTTGCAATCGGTTCAAAAGAAATTGAGCAACGAACGTTTTGTGAGCAGCGCTCCGGAACAGGTTATCGCAAACGAGCGCAACAAAGAAGCCGATGCTTTGGCCAAAATTGAAACGTTGAAAGCGAGTTTGGCAAGTTTAGCCCCCTAAAAAGCCCTCTAACCCCCGAAGGGGGAACCATTATTATACCGGAAAAAAATACAGGAAAGAAAATAAATAAGGTTAAAATTAAACACCAATAGTTTAATTTTAACCTTTTACTTTTGATTACCCTTGCGCCAGCTGGCCCGTTCGCTAAAAACAGCCACTGGCTGTTTTCTTTACGCTCCGTCCCCCCTTCGGGGGCTAGGGGGCTGACTTTAAACTTTCGACATAATAAATTCCACCACCTCTTTTTCAATGTCAAGCGCTTTTTTGTAAATGACTTCACTTTTTGCTAAAATGTCTTCAGCAAAAACCCGGTCTTTGATGTCTTTTGCATTGATGCGGACATTGAAATATGCGCCAACAACGGCAGTTCTTGCGCACAAGGCGCCAACACCGGCATCGGAAATGGAACTTTGCATGCCTTCTTTCAACATCGCCTGCATCACTTCCATAGAATTAAAAGCAGTTTCCATCACCTGAAACGGAATTTCAGTGGCATAAATAGTTGCTTTTTCTATCGCTTGTTTGCGGGCTTCTTTTTCCTCGTCTGTTGATTTCGGCATTCTGAATCCTTCGATAATTTTATTAAATGCGTTGGTGTCTTCATCCACCAACTGCAATAATTTATTTTTGTAAGCCTGGCCTTTTACCGCCCAATCGGAATAGAATTCCCATTTATCGTCCCAACCGGCTTTGTGTGCCGATAAATTGGCGACCATCGTTCCCAATGAAACGCCTAAAGCACCAACATAGGCCGAAATGGATCCGCCTCCGGGCGCGATGGATTCTCCGGCAGTTTCTTCGGCAAAACCAGTCACTGTTAAATCGATCAGTTTTTTAGTATCGTCTTTAAGCAAATACTCAATGATTTTTTCATTTGGATTGAAAGGTTTTAAATCATCCAATCCCAAAGATTTTACGGCGATTTTAATTTTCTCAGCTTCTGAAATTCCTAAAGAACGTTGCTGTTTGCGTAAAAAATAGTCTCCGGCATCCAACATTGCTTTTAGCGGAATCAATCCAATCAATTCGGATCCAGTTACACGTAAACCTCTTGCAATCGCCGATTTTTCGCTTTCATCAAAAGCGATGTGCATAGGCGTGATGTTGATATTGGTTAAATTATAGGAAATTTGGGCAATTCCGTACTCTTCAATATACCAGCCAATTCCTTTTACCGCTTTTAATTTTCCCGGAATGCGAATTGGCTCTCCATCTTTATCCAAAACCATTTTTCCTGAAACGCCGTTTTCATATTTTACCCTTCCGGCTTCACGAATGTCGAAAGCAATGGCATTGGCGCGTCGGGTTGATGTGGTATTTAAATTGACGTTGTAGGCGATTAAAAAATCGCGTGCAGAAATTGCGATAGCGCCAGTTTTTGCAACAGTTTCGTTGAATTCGGCCGGACCGAAATCGGGTTTCCAAGTCGGATTTACCAATTTTTCTTTCAATCCTTCGTATTCACCGGCACGACAGTTTGCTAAGTTTTTACGTGTTTCGCTAGTTGCGGCATTTTCATAATAATAACCGGGAATTCCCAATTCTTTGCCTACGCGTTCCCCCAATTTATGGGCATAAACGGCCGCTTCTTCTAAAGTGATTCCGGAGATTGGCACAAGCGGACAAACATCGGTGGCGCCAAAACGAGGATGTTCGCCTGTATGTTTGCTCATATCAATCAATTCCGCAGCTTTTTTAATCAGTCTAAACGCAGCTTCAATCACATTTGCAGGTTCGCCTACAAAAGTAATGACCGTTCTGTTGGTTGCTTTTCCTGGATCAACATCTAATAATTTAACGCCTTCAACAGTTTCAACAACGGATGCAATGGCGTTTATTTTAGCAATATCGCGCCCTTCACTGATATTTGGTACGCATTCTATTAATTGTTTGTTCATTTTTTTTTCAATTTACAGGTCAAATTTAGGCAGTATATTTCAATTTTTTGAATTCTTTCTGAAATAAATAGCGCACATTTAATCGGTTTGGCTAATTAGTTTTATTTTTGTTTGAAATATAAATCCAAACTCTTTTAAATGAAGAAAATATTAATTACCGGAATGGCTGGTTTTATTGGCCATCATTTGGCAAAACTGTTAGTGAAATCGAATTATGAAGTGGTTGGATTGGACAATATTAACGATTATTATGATCCCCAATTAAAATATGCGCGGTTAAAAGACCTTGGTTTTGAAACGGATAAGATTGAATACAATAAATTGCAAAAGTTGGCAGGCATTTCATTTATTAAATTAGATTTAACAGACTTACAGCCTCTTAAAAATCTCTTCAAAGAACAGCAATTTGATTACGTTGTCAATTTGGCGGCGCAGGCAGGAGTAAGGTATTCCTTGGAAAATCCACACGCTTATGTGGACAGCAATATTACCGGATTTTTAAATATTTTGGAAAGTTGCAGGGCTTTTCCGGTGGAACATTTATTGTTTGCTTCTTCAAGTTCCGTTTATGGATTGAGTGAGGACATTCCTTTTCAGGAAGACAATTGTACCGATCATCCGCTTGCAATGTATGCCGTAAGCAAAAAAGCCAATGAAATGATGGCACATTCCTATGCCAATTTATACAACATTCCTTCAACGGGTTTGCGTTTTTTTACAGTGTACGGACCTTGGGGAAGGCCAGATATGGCACTGCATATTTTTACGAAAGCCATTGTGGAAGACAGAGAATTTGAAGTGTTCAACAATGGAAATATGAGTCGCGATTTTACCTATGTGGGCGATATTGTTGAAAGCATTAAACGATTAATTCCTTTGGCGCCAAAAGAAAACAATCCTGCGTTTAACCCAAAAAAACCAACTTCTTCCAAAAGCACAAAGCCTTATCAGATTTTTAATATCGGAAATAACAGTCCGGTTGCTTTAATGGATTTTATAAAAGCCATTGAAAAAGCGCTGGGCAAAAAAGGAAAAATGGTTTTTAAACCGATGCAGCCGGGCGATGTGCAAAGCACGTATGCCACTGTTGAAAGTTTATTCAATTATATCGATTTTAAGCCTGAGACAAATATTGAAGATGGCATTAAAGTATTTGTGGATAAATATTTGGAACTTAATCAATAGTTTTAATGATATAAAAAAAGAAGGTCTATTTCGAGAAATAGACCTTCTTTTTTATTAACTAGTTTATTAACTAGAATTTTTATCTTATAATTTAAACCCAATTCTTCCGAAGAAATAAGCGCCATCAGAACCCATTTGAACAGAATCCATCAATCCGCCCTGATCGGTCCAGCCATCAAATTGAGGTGTTGCATATTTGTTGAAAATATTATTTCCGCCAACGGTAAAAGTAAATGATTTGGAAATTTCATAAGAGAAATTTAAATCCACCACCATCGCTTTTTTGTAGGTGTCCGTTGCCACTGCGTACAAATCATTAGCTTCAGCCAATGTTGTTGCAGGCGTATCTACCCATTGAAAATCTTGTAATTTAACTTCACTGAATTGTGTCAAATTAACATTTGCGTTGAATTTTTTATGCGTGTAGCCCAAATTCATCCCAAATTTATAATCGGGAGCGGCAGCTTCTAAATAAGCTCTTGAAAACGGACTAAAGAACGTGTATTCATTTAGGGGGCCATTGTGAATCTTTTCAATTTTAAGATCATTTATATTACCGGTTAATCCCACAATAAATGAGTTATCACTGTCAATTGAACCACTGTAAGTAAAAACCATATCAAGTCCTTGCGTTCTTGTGTCAACACCGTTTGCAAAAAATTGTGCCGCTTCTACACCCGGAATTCCTAGTCCGGAAGCATCAAAATTATCGGTTAAAACAATCCTGTCATCCACACTAATTGAATACGCATCCACAGTTGCCGTAAATCCGCCTTTTTTATAGGTAAATCCAAGACTTCCGTTCAAGGCTTTTTCTTCTGTTAATTGATTGATTCCGAAACCTTTTGTAACGGTGCTGTTATTTGCGGATAGCAAAGACGTCAATGATGCGCCGCCAACGATATTTGTGAATATTAAATTGTAGTAAAGTTGTGCTAATGATGGCGCTCTAAAACCGGTAGATAAGGAACCGCGTAACGATAAATTTTCATTCACTTTAAACCTGCTGGCTAATTTGTAGTTAAAGGTATTGCCAAAATCGCTGTAATTTTCATAGCGCAAAGCAACCGCAACCAAAAATGAATCACTTAAATTAAATTCAGAATCTACGTAAAGTCCTAAATTGCTTCTGCTTCTGTTTACTTCATTATCCGGACTGTAACCCGGAAATCCTTGCGAACCTCCTGGAAGGTCATCGCCGTTAGAATCAAAAGCAACTGTTTGTGTAGCCGGATTTGTAATTGGCAAACCGTCAACATCATACAAAGCATAAGAAGCTTCTTCACCCGAAAAAATAATAAAATTTTCCGTTCTGTATTCCATTCCAAAAGCAAGGTTGATTCCGCTTGCAGCATCTTCAAAATATTTATTGAAATCAACCCCTGTTGTGTTTTGTGAAAGGCTATGTCCGCCTGCATCAAAATCGGTAGGAGAGGCATCTTTTAAAGAAGCATTGTTTGTGTTTTTAATATAATATTGGAAACTGTTTTTTCCAAAAGTGTTGTTAAAATCAACATTCCATCCATTTTCCATTTTATGTCTGACGCCTGCAGAAACCGAAGCGTCAATAATATTGGAGGTAATTTGTGGCGTAAATCCGTTTGGATATAAACTTGGAACAGAACGGTTGTCACCATCAGCATAACTGCTTCTTGAAAATGCATTGGCATTGGTGTCTCTGTAATTTTTGCCGCCAAAAGCGTAAATTTCTGTATTGTCAGAAACAGGAATCATTGCGTTAACCATAAAGTTAAAAGCATCAACAGCGGCGCTCCCGTATCCTTTTCTCCAATCAAAACCAGGACGCAGTGTTTTTTCTTTTGAAAACAATTCAGTGGTAAAGTTCATATATCCTTTTTCGCCAACTTTTACGCCATAATTCAAATCTAATTTTGTGGTTTCTCCATCAAAACGTTTGTCTTTTCCGTCCAACCTGTTTTTTCCTTCCACATTGTGCAAAGTTTCTCCGGTTGCTTCTTCCCAGCCTTCTCCAATGGCAGTGCTGTAAGCGCCATAAGTGATTCCTCCGGTAACACCGTCGGTATTGTCTTTTAACACAATATTGATAACGCCTGCAATGGCATCAGAACCATATTGTGCAGAAGCGCCATCTCTCAATACTTCAATTCTTTTTATGGCAGCAACCGGAATCGCATTTAAATCTGTTCCCGAGTTTCCTCTGCCGCGCGTTCCGAAAATATTGACAAGCGATGATTGGTGTCTTCTTTTTCCGTTGATCAAAACCAGTGTTTGGTCAGGACCCAATCCTCTTAATGAAGCTGGAACAATATGGTCGGCACCGTCAGATCCCGATTGTTTAGTGGCATTAAATGAAGGTGCTGCATATTGCAGAATTTGGGTGATTTCAACGTTTCCGTTTTTGGTGGCTAATTGACTCACATCAATAACATCAACCGGAACAGGCGTGTCTACGGCAGTTCTTTTCGTGCTTCTTGAGCCCACAATTTGAATTTCCCGCAACTGTTCACCACTTTCCAGTTTTACGTTTATAACGTTTTTGGTCACCGTAATTTCTTGGGATTGATATCCTACAAAACTAAAAACGAGTATTTTTCCTTTCGCCACGGATATTTTATAATTCCCGTTAAAATCGGCAACAGCACCATTTGAAGTGCCTTTTTCAACCACACTTGCGCCTGGTAATGGATCGCCTGATGCATCTGTGATAATTCCTGAAATAAGCTCCTGAGCAACTGCAATATTTGCAAAGAAACAGAGTAATACTAATAGAATGTTTAATTTTTTCATTGTTAATTTGGTTAATGTTTAAGGCTAATATACAATTATTATCAAAAAATGAAAACATATTAACCTATTTTTAGTTCAATATATAAACCAAAAAATCTTAAATTTATATCATTGAAAATAGTATATTTGCACGCTCGTAAAAAAGCACTTTTTCAGTAAAATTTAATAAAAATATCAATATGAAATGAGCATAACGGAAATAAAATATAATTTCCTTTAAAGATATGCGAATTACATATGACCTAAAAAAATAAAATAATTATTAACATATGAAAGCAGGGATAGTAGGATTGCCAAATGTAGGAAAATCGACCTTATTTAATTGTTTGTCCAATGCGAAAGCGCAAAGCGCAAACTTTCCGTTTTGTACTATCGAGCCAAATATTGGCGTGGTAAATGTGCCGGACAGCCGATTGGCAAAATTGGAAGAATTGGTAAAACCTGTACGTGTGCAAACAGCAACGGTTGATATTGTTGATATTGCAGGATTGGTTCGCGGTGCAAGCAAAGGAGAAGGATTGGGAAATCAGTTTTTAGCGAATATTAGAGAAACGGATGCCATTATTCATGTGATTCGTTGTTTCGACAATGACAATATTATTCACGTTGATACCACTATTGATCCTTTAAGAGATAAAGAAACCATCGATTTTGAGCTTCAGCTAAAAGATTTGGAAACCTTAGAAAAGAAAATTGAAAAGGTTAAAAAAGCTGCAAGAACAGGTGTTAAAGAAGCCCAAAAAGAATTGGAGGTTTTAGAAAAAGTTAAAAAAGGACTGGAAGCCGCCAAATCGGTAAGAGCGATCGATTTAACCGAAAAAGAACGTGAAGAATATATAAAACCACTGCAGTTTATTACAGATAAACCGGTGTTATATGTTTGTAATGTGGATGAAAATTCGGCCGTTACCGGAAATGAGTATGTAAATATCGTAAAAGAAGCCGTAAAGAATGAAGATGCGGAAGTGATTATTTTAGCCGTTGGAACAGAAGCAGATATCACGGAATTGGAATCCTTTGAAGAACGCCAGCTTTTTTTGGAAGATTTAGGGTTAAAAGAACCAGGCGCATCTGTTTTAATCAGAACTGCCTATAAATTATTAAATCAACAAACCTATTTTACTGCGGGAGTTAAAGAAGTACGAGCCTGGACAATTAATGTGGGTGATACTGCGCCACAAGCTGCCGGAGTTATTCACACAGATTTTGAAAAAGGATTTATCAGGGCAGAAGTGATTGCTTATGATGATTTTGTGAAATACGGAAGTGAAGCCAAAGTAAAAGAAGCCGGTAAAATGCGTGTTGAAGGCAAAGAATATATTGTGCAAGACGGTGATATTATGCATTTTAGGTTTAATGTTTAAACGTTTATTTGTTTAATCGTTTCATAATTTATAAATGACCAATCTTCCACTGGCATAAACTTGAAACTTTTGAACTTTAAAACTTTATTGTGTTGATAATTATTTTGACATACTTCTTTTAATTTCTTAAAGCAAAATAGTACTTTAGCCACGCTTCAAGAACCATACAGAATAAATGACAGATCAAACAGCATATACCGAGGACAATATTCGATCGCTTGATTGGAAAGAACATATTCGTCTTCGCCCCGGAATGTATATCGGAAAATTAGGCGACGGTTCATCTCCCGATGATGGAATTTACATTTTGATCAAGGAAGTTATTGACAATTCCATTGATGAATATGTGATGGGAGCCGGAAAAACGATTGAAGTTTTGGTGAAAGAAGAGACGGTGACCGTTCGTGATTACGGACGCGGAATTCCATTAGGGAAAGTGGTTGATGTGGTTTCTAAAATGAACACCGGCGGAAAATATGATTCTTTGGCGTTTAAAAAATCTGTTGGTCTAAATGGTGTGGGAACCAAGGCTGTTAATGCCTTGTCTTCTTATTTTAAAGTACAGTCTTTCAGGGAAGGGAAAACGGTGTTTGCCGAATTTGAAAAAGGAAATATCACCCACGTTGAAAAACCTGAAGAAACCGCGCATCGTAAAGGAACTAAAGTGACCTTTGTTCCGGATAAAAGCATTTTTACAAAATTCAAGTACAGGAACGAGTATATTGAAAAAATGATTAAAAATTATGTGTATCTAAACACAGGTTTAACCATCATTTTTAACGGAGAAAAGTATTTTTCTGAAAACGGATTGAAAGATTTGTTGGAAGAAAATATTACTGAAGAGGCGATGTTGTTTCCGGTAATTCATTTGAAAGGAAATGACATTGAGGTCGCAATTACCTACAGCAAAGCGCAATACAGCGAAGAATACCACACTTTTGTAAACGGACAACATACAACGCAAGGCGGAACCCATCAAAATGCTTTTAGAGAAGCCATTGTGAAAACCATACGTGAGTTTTTTGGCAAAAACTACGATGCTGCGGATGTTCGAAAATCCATTGTTTCGGCGATCAGCATAAAAGTCATGGAACCAATTTTTGAAAGCCAGACCAAAACCAAACTGGGTTCTACGGAAATGGGCGACGGATTGCCTTCAGTTAGGGCATATATCACCGATTTTGTGAAAACCAATTTGGATAATTACCTTCATAAAAATCCGATTGCTGCAGAAAGAATCCAAAAAAAAATATTACAGGCCGAAAAAGAACGAAACGATTTATCGGGCATCAGAAAATTAGCCCGTGAACGTGCAAAAACAGCTGGCTTACACAATAAAAAATTACGCGACTGCCGGGTTCATTTAAACGATTTAAAGAAAGAAAATAGGTTAGAAAGCACCTTATTTATTACCGAAGGAGATTCTGCCAGCGGTTCTATCACAAAATCGAGGAACGTAAATACGCAAGCAGTGTTCAGTTTGCGCGGGAAGCCTTTAAATTCGTACGGAATGAACAAGAAAATTGTGTATGAAAACGAAGAATTTAACTTGTTGCAGGCGGCTTTAAATATTGAAGAATCCATAGAAGAATTAAGGTATAACAACATTGTGATTGCAACCGATGCCGATGTGGACGGGATGCATATTCGCTTGCTGTTAATCACTTTCTTTTTGCAGTTTTTTCCTGAACTGATCAAAGAAGGCCATTTATATATTTTAGATACGCCGTTGTTTAGGGTTAGGGATAAAAAACAAACTTTTTATTGCTATTCCCCGGAAGAAAAACAACAAGCCATTGATTCTTTAAGGGGAAAACCTGAGATTACGCGATTTAAAGGATTGGGTGAAATTTCGCCCGATGAATTTGCCAATTTTATTGGAGATGATATTCGTTTGGATCCCGTAATGCTTGATAAAGAAATGTCTATCGATAAATTATTGGAATTTTATATGGGAAAAAATACCCCCGACCGCCAAAAGTTTATCATAGAAAACTTGAAATTTGAATTGGATGTTATTGAAGAAAATTTTTGATTTGCAGTTTTAGATATTCAATATTAGATATACAATATTAAATATAAAAATATAATAATGAGGTGTTTATGATATTTTTTTCAAGAATGTTTTTATTATTTAACACTTAATATCTAATAAAAAACTTTTAATATTTAATATTTAACTT
>JAUSOJ010000286.1 GCA_030656195.1 Lutibacter sp. | reverse complement strand
TGATACTACTACCGTTGTGGGGACGACATTTATCTAATAGTTTATTATGGCTGCTCTTTTAGTTGAAATTGATAATGAGTTGCGACAAAAAAACTCAGGTGTTCAGTAAAAATTTCTTTAATGCTGAATACTTCGAAATTTTTATCGACACTTAATCACTTTGGCAGCCATATAAACTTCCTTGATACTACTACCGTTGTGGGGACGACATTTATCTAATAGTTTATGATGGCTGCTTTTTTTGTTGAAATTGATGCTGATTTGAGATTAAGTAATTTATGAATTAAGCAAAAACTGCTTTAATTCCTCGTACTTCGAAATGTTTATCGATACTTTTTCTTTGTCAATCACTTCTTTAATTTGTTTCGGCAATTCAATGGTTTCATTGATAATTGGCTCAACAACATTTAAAAATTTTACGGGATGCGCCGTTTCTAAAAAGATGCCGAAGGCATTTGTGTCAACTCCATATCTTTTCAAACCTAAATAACCAACAGCACCGTGAGGATCTGCAATATAATGGTGTTTTTCTTTTATTTCCTTCATCGCATGTTGGGTTTCTTTATCGGTAAATGAATAGGAGGAAAGCACTTCTTTTAATTTTACATCATCATTGTTAAAAATTTCTAAAACACGAACAAAATTACTTGGATCGCCAACATCCATGGCGTTAGAAATGGTTTGTTTTGAAGGTTTTGCAGTATAAATTCCTGTTTCTAAATAATCAGGAACAATGTCATTAATGTTTGTGGCCGCAATAAACTGTTTTACCGGCAATCCCAATTTATATGCCATCAATCCGGCACAAATATTGCCGAAATTTCCGCTTGGAACAGAAAAAATAAATTCTTTTTGCTTGTTTTTCAATTGTTTGTAAGCAAAAAAGAAATAAAACATTTGAGGCAGCCAACGTGCCACATTGATTGAATTCGCTGAGGTCAGATTTTTATTTGCGATTAATTCTTCATCCAAAAAAGCAGTTTTCACCATCGCCTGGCAATCGTCAAAAGTCCCGTTAACTTCCAAAGCGGTGATATTTTGTCCCAAAGTTGTCAGTTGCTTTTCCTGAACATCGCTCACTTTGCCGCTTGGGTATAAAATAACCACGTCAACGCCTTCAACACCAAGAAAACCGCTCGCCACAGCTCCGCCGGTATCACCCGAAGTCGCCACCAAAACGGTCACTTTTTTTGTTTTTCCTTCTTTGTTGAAATATCCTAAGCATCGCGCCATAAAACGCGCACCAACATCTTTAAAAGCCATGGTCGGACCGTGAAATAATTCCAAAGCGGCAATATTTTCTTCTATGGCAACAATTGGAAAATCAAAGTTTAACGTTGCTGAAATAATTTCTTTAAGTTCGTTCTCCGGAATTTCATCAGCCACAAATTGTTTGATCACTTCAAAAGCAATTTCGGCATTTGAAAAATCTTCAATATGATCAAAAAAATCTTTGCTTAAAGGGGTGATTTTCTCTGGAAAATACAAACCTTTATCGGGTGCCAGGCCTTTAACTACGGCGTCTTTAAAGGTTACGTTTGGCGCTATTTTATTTAAACTGTAAAAGTTCATATTACTTGCTTTCTAAATTTTTTATTCCTTCTTTATTTACTTTTGAAACGTGGATGTCATACGGCACACCAACTTTATCATAAACAATTCTCATGGCTTCCGCCACTTTTAAAGCAGTGTCTTTTCCCTTGCTTAAAGCAAAAACGGATGGCCCGGAGCCAGAAATTCCGCATCCCAAAGCGCCTGCTTTTACCGATTCAAGTTTCAATAAATCAAAAGCAGGAATTAAAATGGAACGTATCGGTTCCACAATAAAATCTTCCAATGATCGTCCGATAAGATCATAATCTTCGGTATAAAGTCCGCTGATCAATCCGCCTACATTTCCCCATTGTTTGATGGCATTTTTCAAGGTAACTGTCGTTTTCAAAATTTCACGGGCATCAGAAGTTTTGACTTCAATTTGCGGATGAATCACGGTCACATACAATTCGCTTGGCGTATGAATGTTGATAATGTCCAATGGTTCATAGCTTCTTACCAAGGTAAATCCGCCAAAAAGGGCAGGAGCCACATTGTCGGCGTGTGGAACGCCGCTTGCCAATCGTTCGCCTTCCATCGCAAACCGCACCAAATCTTTTGTGCTGAAAGGATCGCCCAACAATTTATTGATGGCCCAAACCGCTCCGGCCGAACTTGCGGCGCTGCTGCCAATGCCGCTTCCCGGTTTTATGCGTTTGTCTATTTCTATTTCAAATCCAAAATCGGTGTTTATTTCAGCCAAAAGTGCCAATGCCGCAACGCCCGAAACATTTTTATGTGTTTCTAAAGGAACGGATTGTCCGGTAATTTTTGTGATTCTCACGCCTTTTTCCGCCACTTTTCTGATGGTCATTTCATCGCCAACAGTGTCTAAAGCCAATCCCAACACATCAAATCCGCAAGAAACATTCGCAATGGTTGCCGGCGTAAATATTTTTAGTTCTTTCATCTGTTTAAATTTTATTTTTTAGCGGTAACAGATGCTGTTCGCTATTAATCATTCTTTTGAATGCCAAAATTTGAAATGCTCGTTTCATTTCTTTACGAATTACTAATTATTGCCAATTCTGATAATATCGGCAAACAATCCGGAAGCCGTAACATCAGCTCCTGCGCCAGCGCCTTTGATAATCAATGGTTGTTCGCTGTATCTGTTGGTGAAAAACAACACAATATTGTCTTTTCCCGCCAAATCGTAAAATGGATGTGAGGCCGGAATTTCTTTCAACCCAACTTTTGCCTTGCCATTGTTGAATTCTGCCACATATTTAAGTCGGCAGTTTTTTGCTTCTGCATTTTTCCGCAATTGGTTAAAATGATTGGCTTCCACTTTTAAGGTTTCCATAAAATCGGGTACGGATTTGGCTTCCAGACTTAATTTTGGCAAAAAAGAATCGTTCTCAATATCATTTAATTCGAGTTTTGTGCCGCTTTCCCTGGCCAGAATCAAAATTTTACGGGCAACATCAACACCACTTAAATCTATTCTTGGGTCAGGCTCTGTATATCCTTCAATTCCAGCTTGTTGAACAACATCAAAAAACGAATTTTGTTCATTGAAATTGTTAAAAATAAAGTTCAAACTGCCCGATAAAACAGCTTGTATCTGGGTGACTTTATCACCAGAAGCTATTAAATTTTTAAGTGTATCTATAATTGGCAAACCTGCGCCAACATTGGTTTCGAATAAAAATGGCGCACTATATTTCCGACTTAAATTTTTCAGATTCACATAATTATCATAATTCGAAGCGCAGGCAATTTTATTGCAGGTCACCACGGCCACGCTTTCCTTTAAATAACTTGCATATAAATTAGCGACAGATTCTTCGGCGGTATTATCGACAAAAATGCTGTTTCGGTAATTTAAATCGGTGATTTTTTCGTGAAAAGCATCCATATTCAGATTTTCGGCCTTGTCCAGCTGAATTTTCCAAGATTCTAAATCGATACCGTCTTCATTGAATAACATTTTTTTTGAATTCGCCAATCCAATGACTCGTACCTGCAATTTCAACTGTTCCAGCAAATAAGGTTGTTGATTTTTAATTTGCGCCAATAATTTTTGTCCAACATTTCCAACGCCCACCACAAATAAATTGAGTTGTTTTGTCTGATCCTCAAAAAATTCGGCGTGCAACGTATTCAATGCTTTTTTAATGTCTTTATGTGTAATGACTGCCGAAATATTTTTTTCTGAAGCGCCTTGCGCAATGGCTCTGATGTTTACGTTATTTCTTCCCAAAGCGCTAAACATTTTACCGCTGATGCCTTGGTGACTTTTCATATTGTCGCCCACCAAAGCAATAATGGCGTTGTTTTTTTCAACAATGAGCGGATTCACTTTATGTTGTGAAATTTCAAAGCTAAAGGTAGCATTGACTGCTAGTTCAGCTTTTTCAGCATCGGCATTGTTAATGGCGATACAAATTGAATGCTCAGAAGAGGCTTGCGTGATTAAAGAAACATTTATTTTTTGCTGAAACAAGGCTTCAAACAAACGCTTTGAAAATCCGGGAATGCCAACCATTCCGCTTCCTTCCAAGGTAATTAACGTCATATTTTCAATATGGCTGATTCCTTTAATCGGATTGGTATTTGAAGTCACTTTTGTGATTAAAGTGCCTTCAGCATTGGCATCAAAAGTATTTTTTATTTTAATGGGAATTTCCTTTTCTAAAACGGGTTGAATGGTTGGCGGATACAACACTTTTGCACCAAAATGCGACAATTCCATCGCTTCCTGATAAGAAATATTTTTAATGGGAAAAGCCTGTTGCACAAAATTAGGATTTGCAGTGTACATGCCGCTCACGTCTGTCCAAATTTCCAAAACAGAAGCATTTGCTCCAGCCGCAACAATAGCTGCGGTATAATCTGAGCCGCCACGGCCTAAAGTAGTAGGTTCTCCGCTTTCTGTTTTTGCAACAAAACCTGGCAAAACCACAATTTTATGATTGTTTTTACTGAAAAAAGATGCAATATTTTGATTGGTTTGATCGAACTTTACTACCGCATTCGAAAAATTTTCATCGGTAACAATGAGTTCTTGGGAATTTTTCAATGCTGCGTCCAATTCTTTGTTTTTCATTGCTTCAACAATGATAAATGAAGAAAGCAATTCACCGAAACTTACAATTTTATCGGATGTTTTGGCCGACAATTCATTGATTAAAAAAACGCCTTCCAACGTGGCTTCCAACTTATTGAGCATTTTTTTTACGTGGCCCAAAACGCCGCTTTGGTTGCCAACGGGAATCAATTCCCGGATGACTTTTAAATGCCGTTCTTCAATTGATTTAAACTTGTTTTTATAATTTTCATCGCCAATGCAAGCCAAGTTTCCTGCTTCCAATAATAAATCTGTTATTCCGCCAAGTGCAGAAACCACCACAATTATTTCGGTAGTCAATGCGCTGTCTTTAACAATTTCGATTGCTTTATTGATGTTTTCTGAAGTGGCGACTGATGATCCGCCAAATTTTAATACTTTCATGGTATTAATTTTTTATCCTGATTTTAATAAATTTTTGAATGGTTATTCGTTGTTTTCGGAATTATTGAAAACGAATATAGTTACGGGTGATATAAATAGACAGAACCCCTAAAGGGTAGTACCGAATGTAGTGGTAGTAGCAACAACAAAATAGAACGCAGATTTTGCGCTTAACAGGATGTTATGTAAATTTGTTTTTTGCATAGGTCAAAAGTAATTATTTTTTTAAATACACAATCATTTTAGGTGATTTTTTATAAAAATTTATTTTTGAGCCTTAATATCCGCCTAATTACCGTTAAAAACCATTTTATTTTGCGAAAAATCAAATATCATTTAGAAAATTGTTAATCAAAATCAACAATCACCTGATTATTAATTAGATCTTCAAATGTTTCTTCTTTTCTGATTAAATAATCCTTGCCTTTATAATACAAAACCTCTGCTGGTCTGTATCTCGAATTGTAATTGGAAGCCATCGAAAAACAATAAGCGCCCGCATTGTTAAAACAAAGCACATCGCCTTCGGTAATTTCACTGATTCTGCGATTGGTGGCAAAAGTGTCGGTTTCGCAGATATAACCAACTACAGAATAGTAACGTTCTCGTCCTTCCGGATTTGAAATATTGTGAATATGATGGTATGAATCATAAAACATTGGACGAATCAAATGATTAAAACCGGAATCGATGCTTGCAAAAACAGTAGAAGGTGTATGTTTCACCACATTGACGTGAGCCAAAAAACAACCGGATTCACTCACCAAAAATTTTCCCGGCTCAAACATCAATATTAAGTCTTTCCCGTAATCTTTACAGAAACTATTGAAACGCTCGGATAATTTTTCGCCCAATTCTTCAATATTTGTTGAAATGTCTCCTTCCTTATATGGCACTTTAAATCCGCTTCCAAAATCTATAAATTCTAAATCTTCAAAGGCTGTTGCCGTATTAAATAAAATTTCAGTAGCCGCCAAAAACACATCGATATCCAAAATATCGGAACCTGTGTGCATGTGAACACCGTTAATGTGCATTCCTGTATTTTCTACAACTCTTTTAATATGAGGCAATTGGTGGATTGAAATTCCGAATTTAGAATCGATATGGCCCACAGAAATTTTTGAATGTCCACCTGCCATAATATGCGGATTGATACGCACGCAAACCGGCGTGTTAGGGTAGCGGTGTCCAAATTGTTCCAGAATGGACAAATTGTCGATATTGATTTGAACGCCCAAAGCTGCCGCTTTTTCGATTTCCGACAATGATACGCCGTTTGGCGTAAAAATGATGTTTTCAGGTTCGAATCCTGCTTCCA
>JAUSOJ010000282.1 GCA_030656195.1 Lutibacter sp. | reverse complement strand
CTGGCGATAATATCATCAAACAACCTGATTTCTGTCAAACGCTCTTTTCCTTTCCCGTATTTGAGTTTTAAATTTTTAAAATAGTCAATGGCAAATTCAATAATGTTGGCCAAATGTTTTTTGACTTCCTCAATTTTTTCTTCCAGACTTTCTATAAACTGTTTGGCTTTGTCGATATCAAATTTTGATATTTTCTTGATGCGGATTTCTGTAAGACGCACAATATCTTCCTCGGTAATGGGGCGTTTTAAATGTTTGATGTGCGGTTTTAATCCTTCATCAATCGCTTTAATTACACCTTCCCAAGTACTCTGATCCTCAATGTCTCGGTAAATTCTGTTTTCAATAAAAATCCTTTCCAAAGAAGCAAAATGCCATTGCTCATCCAACTCATTTAGTTGAATTTCAAGCTCCAGCTTCAGCAATTCCACCGTGTGGTTTGTTGAGCGAATTAAAATTTCTGAAACCCCTATAAAAACCGGTTTATTATCGTCGATCACACAACACAAAGGCGAAATCGGATTTTCACAGCTGGTAAAAGCGTAAAGCGCATCTATGGTTTTATCAGGTGAAATGCCGTTTGGCAAATGCACCAAAATTTCAACATTGGCGGCGGTATTGTCTTCTATTTGCCTGATTTTAATCGTTCCTTTTTCATTTGCTTTTAAAATGGAATCAATCAACGTGGATGTGGTTGTTCCGAATGGAATTTCGGTAATCACCAATGTTTTTTTATCGAGTTGGCCAATTTTTGCCCGAACCCTTATTTTTCCGCCTCTTTTTCCGTCGTGATAGTTAGAAACATCTGCAATTCCACCGGTTAAAAAATCTGGAATCAACGTAAAAGGTTTCCCTTTTAAATGTTTTATGGAGGCATCAATCAATTCATTAAAATTGTGCGGCAAAATTTTTGTTGAAAGTCCAACTGCAATTCCTTCTGCGCCTTGCGCCAATAACAAAGGAAACTTAACGGGTAAATCTATCGGTTCTTTTTTTCTCCCGTCATAAGACGATTGCCAATCGGTCGTTTTTGGATTGAAAACAACTTCCAAAGCAAATTTGGACAAACGGGCTTCAATATAACGTGCTGCGGCAGCTCGGTCACCGGTTAAAATATTCCCCCAGTTTCCTTGCATATCAATCAGCAATTCTTTTTGTCCCAATTGCACCAAAGCATCAGAAATTGACGCGTCTCCGTGCGGATGATATTGCATGGTATGACCAACAACATTCGCCACTTTATTGTAACGGCCATCATCCAAATCCTTCATGGAATGCATAATTCTGCGCTGCACCGGTTTAAAACCATCTTTTAAGCCAGGAACCGCACGCTCTAAAATAACATAAGAAGCATAATCCAAAAACCAATCTTTGTACATCCCTGTAACCTTGGTAATGGTTTCCTGGTTGCCAAATTCCTCGTTTAAGTGTTCTTCTAAATGTTCGTTTTCGTTGTTGTCTTCTTCCATAGTATCAATCGCAAATCCTATCTAAAATATTAAAAGTTAAATAT
>JAUSOJ010000279.1 GCA_030656195.1 Lutibacter sp. | reverse complement strand
ATATTTAATATTTAACTTTTAATATTTACCTTTTAATAAGTACTTTTACCATCCGAATAAAAAAATAACATATGGAACATTTTGTAGTATCAGCCCGTAAATACCGACCTCAAACTTTTGAGGACGTCATTGGGCAACAAGCCATCACAAACACGCTTGACAATGCTATAAAAAACAACCATTTAGCGCAGGCATTGTTGTTTACCGGTCCGAGAGGTGTTGGAAAAACTACCTGTGCGCGCATTTTGGCAAAAAAAATAAACCAGGCAAGCGGCGGCGACCTTGAGGAAGATTTTGCTTTTAACATTTTTGAACTGGATGCCGCTTCAAACAATTCGGTTGATGACATTCGGAATTTAAACGAGCAGGTTCGCATTCCGCCCCAAACCGGAAAATACAAAGTGTATATTATTGATGAGGTTCATATGCTTTCACAAGCAGCTTTCAACGCGTTTTTAAAAACCCTGGAAGAACCGCCGGCACACGCTATTTTTATTTTGGCGACCACCGAAAAACACAAAATTATACCAACCATCCTTTCACGCTGTCAAATATTTGATTTTAAGCGTATTGGAGTGTTGGATACCAAAAAATACCTTGAAAAAATAGCCGTTCAGGAACATATTGATGCGGAAGATGACGCTTTGCACATTATCGCCCAAAAAGCAGATGGCGCTTTGCGCGATGCACTTTCCATTTTTGACCGTGTGGTGAGTTTTTCGGGCAAAGAACTGACCCGTTTAGCAGTTACCGAAAACCTGAATGTGCTGGATTACGATGAATATTTTAAAACCACCGATTTGTTGCTCGACAATAACATTCCGGAAGTTTTGGTTCATTTCAACACCATCTTGTCGAAAGGATTTGACGGAAACCACTTTATTACCGGACTGGCATCTCATTTTAGGGATTTGCTGGTGAGTAAGGATAAAATAACAATCGATTTGCTGGAAGTTGGCGACAACGCCAAAAAGAAATATTTGTCCCAATCAGAAAAATGTGATTTGAAATTTTTGTTGCAGGGAATTGAATTGGCAAACGACTGCGATTTGAAATACAAAAGCAGTAAAAATCAGCGATTGCTGGTTGAACTTGCCTTGATGCAACTGGCCTCTGTCACTTATGACGGAGAAAAAAAAAATAGCAAGCCTTATATAATTTCGGCGGTTGTTTTTAGATCAAAAATTGCCAAAAAAAGCAGCGCAAAATTTGTTGTAAAAGAAGAAATTAAGGTTGTTGCAAAACAAGAAACGCCTGTAATTACCGTGGCACCGAAAATTGCCGCGCCAAGCACAGAAGTTGTAAAACCTGAATTGATCAATATGCCGAGAAGATCCTCCGGCCTATCCTTAAAAAGTTTAAAAACAAAAGCTGAAGTCGCAAAAATTGAAGTCGATTTTGAAGAAGTGGACGGATTGCCTGCGGACGCTTTTTCGGAAAGCAAATTGTTGCTGCTATGGGAAGCTTACATCAATTTATTGACGGATGAAGGCAAAAAAAGTGTGGCATCGATTATGAATTCGAATGTGCCCAGAGTTGAAAACGGAATCATCCATTTTCAGTTGCCGAATGCGATGATGAAAGACCAGCTTGATCGTGCTAAATTTCCATTGGTAAAATATTTGCGAGAGAAACTGAACAATTTTAAATTGGATGTTGTTGTGGATGTGAATGAAGAAGAGACCCGGAAATATGCCTATACGCCAGATGAAAAATATCAGAAATTGAGAGAAAAAAACAGCGCGATTGAATTGTTGAAGAAGACTTTTGATTTGGATATTTAAAACTAAATTCGGAAATGTTTTTTAACCGCAAAGTTTTATGCAAAGTTCGCTATATTTCTTTGTGTAACTTAGTGTCTCTCCGTGAATCTCCGTGTGATTAAAAGCTGTTGCACAAAGATTCACAAAGTAAAAACACAGAGATTCACAAAGTTTGAAGGCACAATAAATCATTGGATAATTTATTTTTAACCGCAATGGGCGCAAAAAAAATTTAATTATTCATTCAAAATGCGTTAGGGATTGAAGCGGAAAGCCCAAAGTCACGCTTTTGAGCGTGCGAGGACTTGCAGCGGAAAGCCCGACCCGCAGGGAAACGCCAAAATAAAACCCATAAATTAACCATAAATTTAATGCCTTATGTTAGGTTTAAAACTTCCTACCGACCCGCGATGGGTGAACATTGCCGAAAAAAATATTGATGAAATTTTGATAGACCACGCGCATTGCGAGCTGAAAGCGGCTTCGACGGCGAACTCGCTGATTATGAGTTTTCCAGAATATTCGGACTTGGTGACGGAAATGGTTGCGCTGGTGAAAGAGGAAATGAGCCATTTTAAGATGGTGCACGAACGCCTTTTGAAACGGGATGTTATTTTGGGGCACGACCGGAAAGATGTTTATGTGAATAATTTGCTGAAATTTTTCCCGAAAGGCGGCAGCAGAACCACGCAATTGGTGCACAGATTGCTGTATGCGGCGCTTATTGAGGCGCGGAGCTGTGAGCGTTTTCGTTTGCTGTCGGAAAACATAAAAGACCAAGAACTTGCGAAATTTTACCGCGATTTAATGGCATCGGAAGCAAATCATTATACCTTGTTTTTGGGTTTTGCACGGAAATATGGCGACCGCGAAGAAGTAGATAAGAAATGGAACGATTTACTGGATTTTGAAGCCGAATTGATGAAAGATTTGGGAACGCAGGAAACGATTCACGGGTAATTTTCAATTGAAAATTAATTTTGAATGTTAAATTATGGATGTTGAATTATTTTAAATCTCAACAAATAAACAATTACACGATATAAAAAATGTTCAGCAAAGAGGAAGCGGCGCAGTTGCGTAAAGAATTTTGGACAAGTTTTGGGAAATCTTTTCCGAGAAAATGGGTGCTGTACAACACGCAAATCAAGGATTTCAGTTTTAAGTTTGTGGCCGATAAAAACAAGGCATTGGTTTGTTTGGACATTGAATCGTTCGACAAAAATAAAAATCAGCTGCTTTTTGACCAGATTTTGGCGTTAAAAACCATTCTTACCGAAGAATATTTAGCCGAAATTATTTTTGATGCTGCTTATATACTGGAAAATGGCAAGGCAATTCACAGGATTTATATTGAACACCCAGAAAAATTCAACATTCACGATAAAAATACCTGGAGAGCGGCTTATGAATTTTTCAACGTAACGATGAATCAGTTTGAGTTGTTTTATGAGGATTATGAAGATTTTATAAAACAGGCTGTTTATAATTGAGAAAAGATGACGGAAGACGGAAGACGGAAGACGGAAGTCGGGAGACCGAAGCAAAAAGTCCGATGATCGCAGTATCGCTCCCTGAGCGCGCAGCTGTCGAAGGGAGGGAAGAAGTTTCAAGTCTAAAAGGCGCTGCGGATCAGAATCTTACTCTGGATTTATTTCAGGAGTCCGAAGTCAGAAGTCCGAAGTCCGAAGCAAAAAGTCCGATCATCGAATCGCCGCTCCCTGAGCGCGCAGCAGTCGAAGGGAGCTCAACTTACCAACCCAACATCTACCAGCAGTTTGAGGAAATGGATGATCCGGAGAATGAACTG
>JAUSOJ010000273.1 GCA_030656195.1 Lutibacter sp. | reverse complement strand
TTATGGAGGATTGTTAACGCTAAATTATAAATCGAAAAAAGTAAATTTTTACACGAATACTTCATATTTTCAAAGAAATCCCGTGAATTTTGCCATCTTTGACAATGAATATTTTTCTAACAATGTAACAACTTCATTTTTGAAAGAACATAGAGATTATAACAGCAAAGATGACGGGTTTTACAACACTTTTGGCGCAGATTTCTATATTACTGGTAAAACTACCTTATCAACAAGCATTAATTATTCAAACATTAATAACAACAGCCATACTTTAACCATTTCCGATTTTTTGAACGCAGCTAAAACAAAAATATCGGACAATACTCGAAATTATTTTAGAAAATTAGATGATGAAATTATTGAATATATTATTGATTTTGAGCATAATTTTGATAAAGAGGGACAAACTTTGAAATCGTCCTTTACTTATTCTACAGATTTAGAAAAATATACAAACAATGCATCCAATTCAAATTCGGTCTTTTCAAATGAAAATTTTATTGAAAAAAACCACTTAAAAAATAAAATATTTGATGTTTCATTTGCGAATCCGATAAGTTTAACTTCAACTTTCACTATTGGTTATTATGGTGAGTATCGCGAAGTTCCATTCACCTATTCCGGAAAGCTAACAAACAACAATATCGATTACACAGATAATGTACATGCAGTATTTTTAGATTTTGAAAATCAAGGCGAAAAAATGTATTACGGAATAGGTTTAAGAGGCGAATATGAAGAAACTACCGTTGAGTACCAAACGTTGAACACAAAACAAGATAAAAAGTACAACGATATTTTTCCTTCCGCAACAATTATGTATAATTTTGATGATGCGCACAATGTAACTTTAAGTTATTCAAGAGGAATATTAAGACCAGGTTATTATGAATTGCAACCTTTTGAACAAAAATTTAGTGAAACTTCCTCTTATAAAGGAAATCCTGATTTAAATCCGATTTATACCGATGCTGCAACTTTAAGTTTTATGTATTATGGCAGCAAATTAACATTTTCACCCTCTTTAATGTTCAATAGATTTAATGATTATATGGAAATCGTGACTTATGAAACCGGAGAACAAATAAATGGGGTGAATAAAATTATTACAACCCTGGTTAATGTTGGGAAAGTAGATTATTACGGTATTGATTTATCAACAGTTTATAAACCAGCAAAGATTTTAAACTTTACAGGAAATATTAATCTTTACAGTTTTGACCAATCCGGAATTTATGAAACGGTAAATTTAGCCAATGAAACGATTGTTAAAAATTACAATCACGCCAGCTTTAATGGTTCTTTCAGTTTATTGACACAATTAAAAATACCCAAAGCATTTGATTTTCAAATAAATGCAAAACATTTTTTAATATCCAAAGGCGCCTATTCAACGAGAAAGGAATTTACGTATGCGAGCGCCGCCATCAATAGAGACTTTTCTAACAATGATGCTTCCATCAGTTTAACGGTTAATGATATTTTTAAATCAAATAAAACGGCCAGAGATCGATTTGACACGAATTATTTCTCAAAAAGTTTGATAGAAGATAAATACCGAACCATATTGCTTTCATTTACGTATCGGTTTAACCAAAGCAAAAAGGACCGTAAAATAGATTTTGATAAAAAAGAAATCAAACCAAATTACTAATCGTTATTTTTGGACAAATAAAATTTATGAAAATTTATCACAATCCGCGTTGCGGAAAAAGCCGGGAAGGTTTGGCAATATTGCAGGAATCTAAACTGCCATTTGAAATTGTCAATTATCTGGAAAATACACTTTCTACAGCCGAATTAACTGAGATTATTAAATTACTGGGCATTCCTCCTATTGATTTGGTTCGAAAAAACGAATCAATTTGGAAGGAAAACTTCAAAGGAAAAAATATGACGGATTCAGAAATCATTACGGCAATGGTTGAAAACCCAAAACTCATTGAAAGACCTATCGTAATCAACAAAGGCAAAGCTGCAATTGGGCGTCCGCCAGAACTCATAAAATCCATATTGTAAATTTTATGAGTTTATTAACAGTTGTAAGTCGTTAAAAATATAAATACACTTTATCCCTTATTTAGCCTTTTTATTTTATAATATATTTATATTCAGCTGTTTGCAAATTTAATGAGTGTTAAATATTGATTCTTTAATCTTCACAATTTTCTTCACAGTCGTTAACACTAGTTAACATAAAAGTAATTGGGCAACTTGTATCTTTGCGACATAAATTAACAAAACATTCATGAAAAAAATTGTATTTCTATTTATATTAAGCATCATCACTTTAAGTTTAGGAGCAACAAACACCGATCCTCTTGAAAAAATTATGTTAACGGGAAAAGTAATTGATAAGGATACCAAACAACCTTTGGAATATGCCACTATCGTAATCAAATCTTTAGACGGTAAAATTATAACCGGCGGTATTACAGATACTAAAGGAGAATTTAGCATTCAAGTTGTAAAAGGCGTTTATGATATTTCTGTCGAATTTATTTCTTTTAAAACAAAAACATTCAAAAACAAAGAAATTTCAGGAAATACCGATTTAGGCACCATTATTTTGGAAGTTGATGCACAAACTTTAAATGAAGTTGAAATTATTGCAGAAAAAAGCACTGTTGAAATTAGATTGGACAAAAAAATATACAACGTAGGGAAAGACATGACCGTAAAAGGCGGAACTGCCAGCGATGTTTTGGACAATGTTCCTTCGGTTTCTGTGGATGTGGAAGGAAACGTAAGTTTGCGCGGCAGTGAAAATGTACGAATTTTAATCAACGGAAAACCATCGGGTTTGGTTGGTATGAGCAGTACAGATGCGCTGCGCCAATTGCCGGCCGATGCGATTGAAAAAGTGGAAGTTATTACAAGTCCGTCTGCCCGCTACGATGCTGAAGGAACTGCCGGAATCTTAAATATCATCCTTAGAAAAGGAAAAGCAAACGGATTTAACGGCTCTGTTTCTGCTTCCGCAGGAATTCCTGATAATTATGGGCTTTCAGCCAATTTAAATTACCGGACAAACAAAGCAAATTATTTTGGAAGCGGCGGTTATAATTACAGAAATGCGCCCGGAAGCTCTAAAAGAGATGTTATTAATCTATTTCCTTCGGTAAACACGCCAGACTTTAGAAATGAAACTACTGATATGAACCGAAAAAACAACAATTACAATGCAAGATTCGGAACAGAATATTTTTTAACAGATAAGACTTCAGTAACAGGAACCGTTTTGTATCGTGAATCTAGCGGAGAAAATGTAGCTACAAATACAAGTAAAGAATACGACGCCAATAAAAATTTGACCCGAACAAAAATTAGGGTTGAAGATCAGGAAAGTGACGGAAAAACTACTGAATATGCATTAAACTTTATGCACAATTTTAATAAAGACGGCCATAAATTAACGATTGATTATCAATATGAAAACAGCACAGAAAACAACAGTGCTTTTATTAATGACCGAATTATTTTTCCTTCAGCGATGG
>JAUSOJ010000216.1 GCA_030656195.1 Lutibacter sp. | reverse complement strand
TGTTAAGCTCTTCAAGCTCTTTTACATATTTTTTAATGGCCTCCTCCTGTTTTCTTCTCAAGGTTAAATCGCGCAGTATTTTAACATAACCCAGCATTTCCCCCTTTAAACCTTTAAGTGGAAAAACCAACCCGTATGCGTAAAATTTGCTTCCGTCTTTACAAGTATGCCACCTGTTGTCTATGGCTCTTCCCTCTTTTAAAGAGGTATCTATTTCAACTTTTGGGACGCCACTTTTTTTATCTTCCTCCGTAAAAATAATATCAAAATGCTCGCCTATAATTTCTTCCGTTTTATAACCAAATATTTTTTCGGCACCCGAACTCCAGCTGTTAATTATAAACTCATTATCCAATGTTAAAATTGAATAATCCTGCAAACTATCAATAATTTGACTGTAAAATTCTGCTGTAGGCACGTACCTGCTTTTCAAAATTTTGGTTTTTTCCTCGTTTTTTTTCATTTGGTTTGATAAAATATTGCTTTAGCGCTATGTGGGCTTAAGATACTGAATTTTTGGGTATAAAGATGGGTAAATTATTGCAATAAAGTATTACATAATTATTATTAAATATATTTACAAAATTATCATCGCAAATTTTCGGAATTGGTGGTGTTTATTTGTGTTTACGTTGTAAAAATCAACAAGATAAAATTGATGTTTTTCTTTAAAACTGATTTAAAGTTTAAATGAATGGCTTTATTTTAAATAACTTTATTGCATCATAAAAAGCCCTGTTTACATTTGCAACAGGGCTTTTTTACTTATAATTAATATTTATTTCTTTAAGATTTTAACCTGTCATTCACAATTTTTGACCACTTTTCAATCATCTGAATTTCACCATCCATTCCAAAATTTTCTTCTGAATCGTAAAAAACAAATGAGATATCCGGATTTTTTCTGTCTAAAAATGAAAAATGCAAATCAAGCTTGTCTATTGATTTATAACTATCTTCTTTATTTCCTGTAGCGTGATCTGTTTTAACGACCTTACACGATTTAATTTCTTTAAGATCAATGTGTTGGGCAATCTCTTTGTCCTTTGTTTTTTTAAAAAAGAAAAGGTGGTTCAATGTTTCATCAAGCCCAATGGCAAATTCTTCATTTATTTCCTGTTGTGAAATTTTACAATTGTGATTGCTCGCAACGTTTAAAATCGATTGCATTAACTGTTTTTCTTTCTTTTTTCTGCCATTAAGCATAAATATAAATGGCAGCATAAAAATGGCTATAAAAATAGCCCCTACGATAGCGGTTCCTAAATTCATTTTAAATTTTTTTTGATTTTATAAAATATTGAACGGATTTTGTTGAGATACAAAACCAGCAAAAAATCAATTTAATTGCCGCTTATGGGCAATTACGCATTTAAAATGGACAGGTTACCAAAAATAATGGAAGGGAAAAATAAGGTTGACTTTCCCATACTTAATAAGAAAATTTCTTGCGTTAAAAATATATTGAGAAAATTCATTGTCAAAAAATAATTCTCTGATTTTTAAAATTGCAGAAAACTCGTTTTTTGATTCTTTAAAAGTAGTTGGCAGTGAATTGCTGAAAGGATTTGCCAAACTTTCAGCTTGAGAAGTATTGCTAAAAAGTTTTATGGATACTGTCAGGTCCTGACTTCCCTTTTCGTTAATTGATTTATTTGAGAATCCAGAATTTTGATAATTGTCTCCAGTCAAGCTTATTGCAGTACAATAAAGCGAGATTAACAACGTAATTCCTAAGATTCTTAACACTTTTTTCACAGTGCTAATATAGAATGAAATTTCATTCAATCAACAATATATTTAATCATTATTTTGGAAATACAGTAGACAAAAAACAATACGCAACTGCGTTTCATTATATTTAACAAAATTAGCAAATATGTTAATTTTATTAAAAAATTATAATTATATTAT
>JAUSOJ010000023.1 GCA_030656195.1 Lutibacter sp. | reverse complement strand
CGATAAAATGATAGTAGAGTCTCTTTTTTTGTTTTGCGCGCAATCTCGCATTTTCGTATAATTCGTGTTGTTCATTCATAGTGTTCATATGTTACATGTTTTTAACCCATTCTTTAATATAGGCGGTGAAATCTTCCGTTTCATTTTCTTGTTGCATTTTTTCATTTGCCAGCTCCAAAAATTTTGAAATGTTTTTATCAGAAGTGCTAAAAAGACTTTCAAGGGATTTTAATAGGGCAATATCATCAATTTCAATGATTCTATTAATAAGGTTGATTTTAAGTTTTGGTGCATTCATATCTTTTTTTTTAGGAATCTTAAATATAATAAATGTTTCACAAATTGTTTATTAAAGAAATATTAAATTTTAAGAATTCCTCTATAAACATTATTCCCATTTATTTCTTAAGAATGAAATTTACGCTGAATGTTAAACAGCCACATCTCCTTTAATATGCGGATCCGGATTGTAATTTAGCAAGGTAAAATCTTCAAACTTGAATTCGAAAATGTTTTTCACCAACGGATTAATTTCCATTTTGGGCAATTCTTTTGGTGTTCTTGATAATTGCAATTTAATTTGTTCGCTATGGTTGCTGTAAATATGCGCATCACCAAAAGTATGGATAAAATCTCCCGGTTTTAAATCGCAAACCTGTGCCACCATCATCGTAAATAAAGCATAGGAGGCTATGTTAAAAGGAACTCCTAAAAATATGTCGGCGCTGCGTTGGTACAATTGGCAGGATAATTTTCCGTCGGCAACATAAAATTGAAAAAACGCGTGACAAGGAGGCAAAGCAGCTTTTCCGTTGGCAACGTTTTCAGAAAATGAAAGCGAAGTATCAGGCAAAACGCTCGGGTTCCATGCAGAAACCATCAGTCTCCTGCTGTCGGGATTTGTTTTTATGGTTTGGATCAATTCAGAAATTTGATCGATGCCTTCGCTGTTCCAGTTCCGCCATTGATGTCCGTAAACCGGACCTAAATCGCCGTTTTCATCTGCCCACGCATCCCAAATTTTCACGCCGTTCTCATTCAAATATTGAATATTGGTGTCGCCATTCAAAAACCACAACAATTCATAAATAATGGATTTTAAATGCAGTTTTTTGGTGGTCAACATCGGGAATCCTTCACTTAAATCAAATCGCATCTGATAGCCAAACACGCTTTTTGTACCGGTTCCCGTTCTGTCTTCTTTAAGCGTTCCTTTATCTTGAACGTATTTTATTAAGTCTAGATATTGTTTCATCTGTTTAAATTTAAATTTTTTAGTGGTAACAGACTTTGTCCGCCATTTCGGTGGACGTTACCCTGCGGGTCGGGCTTTTCGTTACAATCCGTCATTGCGAGCGGAGCGTGGCAATCTGTTGAACATTTTGCTGAATAAGCTCGCAATTCCGGGATTTTCACTGCAATCCCTAACGCAAATGCTATTGTAAATAGAACTTAGCCTTTTTATAAACAATACAATATGCTTTTTATTTAAGTCATTAAATCAAAGTTCCCCCTTCGGGCCTGCCTGCCGGCGAGGCAGGGGTTAGGGTGCCGGTTAGGGGTCTTAACCAATAATCATTCCTGCAATGGTTGCCGATAACAATGAGGCAATTGAACCGCCAATTACTGCTTTTAAACCAAATTCCGACAAAGTTTTTCTTTGGCCTGGTGCCAATGATCCAATGCCTCCAATTTGAATCCCAATGGAAGCGAAGTTGGCAAAACCGCACAACATATAAGTGGCCATAATAACCGATTTGCTGTAAGTAAGATGGGTGATGTTGGCCATATTTTTTAACTCAGCCAATTGAATATATCCCACAAACTCACTTGCGGCTAATTTTACGCCCAATAATTGTCCCATCAGCATCATATCTTCTCTGGCTACACCAATCAACCACATTAAAGGGGCAAAAATAGTTCCTAAAATTGATTCTAAAGAAAATTGTTGGTAGGGCGTATAGGCGACTACCCAATCGTTTAAGTAGGTGACAGAACCAACCCAACCCAAAATACCGTTGATCATAGCAATTAAAGCCACAAAAACCAATAACATTGCTGCTACATTGGCGGCCAATTTTAAGCCTTCCGTAGTTCCGTTGGCAATGGCATCTAAAATATTTGAACCAATTTTTTCCTGGGAAACACTTACATCGGTATTAATTTCCTCGGTTTGCGGATACAGCATTTTTGAGATTACAATAGCTCCAGGTGCGGCCATTACTGAGGCTGCCAATAAATGTTTGGCAAACTGGAGTCTCAATACGGGATCGTTTCCGCCTAAAAACCCTATGTATGCGGCTAAAACACCACCAGCAACGGTGGCCATACCGCCAATCATCACCAACAATATTTCTGAGCGATTCATGCGTTCCAAATAGGCTTTGATCATTAAAGGCGCTTCTGTTTGTCCTAAAAAGATATTACCGGCAACCGATAAACTTTCGGCACCTGAAATTTTCAATAATTTGGTCAATACCAATGCCATTCCTTTCACAATAATTTGAATGACACCCAAATAAAATAACAAGGATGTTAATGCCGAAAAGAAAATGATGGTAGGCAAAATTTGAAAAACAAATATAAATCCGTAGGAGTCAATATTCATTAAGCCTCCAAATAAAAACTGACTTCCGGCAGCGGTAAAATCCAAAATACTGGTGAAAATTCCACCAACAAATTCGAAGATGCGCTGAACAAAAACAACTTTTAAAACCCCAACACCTATAAGCAATTGGGCGGTTAAACCTGCGCCAACCGTTTTCCAATTAATGGCTTTGCGGTTGTTGCTGAACAAATAGGCGATTAACAGCAATGACACCATTCCCAAAACCCCGCGCCACAAGGATGTTGTTGTGAATCCTTGGTTGTCTATAAGTGTATTTTGAATGGTTTCTTGTGCGTTTGCTGAAAATATACTGAAGAAGATTAGGGTAGCTAAGCTTATTTTTTTTACCATAAAGTGGATTGTTATGCGGTGCGTTTGGTTATTTCATCACGAATTTTTGCAGCCAATTCATAATCTTCATTTAGAACTGCTTTGCCTAATTTTTCATTTAATTCTTCAAGCGTATCTTTTGAAAACGAGCTTGCTTTTTCAGGCTCCTCAATTAATTTTTCAATGCTTAAGGTCCCTTTTTCGTCCGATAATTCGTCTTTGGCTTTTAAATAAATCCCGGCCTTGTCCAAAATATTTTCATAGGTGTAAATTGGTGCATTAAAACGTGTTGCCAAAGCAATGGCGTCTGAAGTACGGGTATCAATAATTTCCTCAATTTTATCACGCTCACAAATTAAGCTTGAATAAAACACGCCATCAACCAATTTATGAATGATTACCTGTTTAATTGCAATGTGAAATCTGTCGGCAAAACTTTTAAATAAGTCGTGTGTAAGCGGGCGAGGAGGTTTAATTTCTTTTTCCAAAGCAATGGCAATGGACTGTGCTTCAAAAGCTCCAATTACAATTGGCAAGGTTCTGGATCCGTCCACTTCACTCAAAACCAATGCGTAAGCGCCGCTTTGCGTTTGGCTGTAAGAGATCCCTTTAATATTTAGTCGAACTAAACTCATAAGTTAAAATTAACAAAAAAGACTGTCTAATCAAAGGAATTTATCCCAATAATTAGGCAGCCTTATTTAGAGGCACAATTTAATAAAATTATGCGTTATTTGCTTTAAATTCTTTTAACTTTTCAATTAATTTTGGAACCACTTCAAAAGCGTCACCAACAATGCCATAATCTGCCGCTTTAAAAAACGGCGCTTCGGGATCTGAATTGATGACTACTTTAACTTTTGAGGAGTTTACGCCGGCCAAATGTTGGATGGCGCCTGAAATTCCAATAGCAATGTAAAGGTTTGAAGAAACCGGTTTTCCTGTTTGTCCAACATGTTCACCGTGAGGTCTCCAACCCAAATCGGAAACTGGTTTTGAACATGCGGTCGCTGCGCCCAAAACGCTGGCCAATTCTTCTATCATTCCCCAATTTTCAGGACCTTTCAATCCTCTTCCCGCAGAAACTACAATATCGGCATCGGCAATGGTAACTTTTCCTGAAGTTTGCTCAATGGATGTTGAAACCAAATTGCTTTCAACCAAAACAGGCGAAAATTCTTCCGTTGTTCCTGAAACTTTGTTTTCAACCAAACCATATGCATTTTTAGCGAGTGCAATCACTTTAACATCGGTTAAAATTTGCGTGTTGTTAAAAGCTTTGTTTGAAAATGTTTTTCTTTTCACTGTAAAAGGTGCAGTGGAACTTGGCAACGCAATCACATTGCTTGCAAAACCCGCATTTAAATTAGCGGAAACCATCGGTGCAAAGTACAATCCGTTTGCATTTGAATCGATGATCACAACTTGCGCACTTTCTTTTTCTGCAGCTTGCTTTACAATATTGGCGTATATCTTAGCATTAAAAGGATTCAATGCTTTATTTGTAATTGTTAGAACTTTTTCTGCACCATAATTATACAATATTGACGTTTCATTTGAATTTATCGTCAATACCACTAAATTGGTTCCCATTTGCTCAGCAACTTTTTTTCCGTAGGAAGTTACTTCTAACGCAGTTTTTTTAAATTTTCCTTCTGATGATTCTGCAAAAACTAATACTGACATATTATTTTTAGATTTTGGATTTTAGTTTTAAAGCTAAAATGAATTTATATTTTTTAATTCTTGTTGAACAGTTAAACGATCAATCGTTTAAATAACCTTTGCTTCGTTATGCAATAAATTAATGAGTTCACCCACATTGTCGGCATCCACTAATTTACAAGCCGATTTTGCTGCCTGTTTTTCAAAAGAAACGATTGCTGTAGTTGCAGCTCCATTGGAAGATTCAACAATGGTCAACGGTTTTTGGCGCGCCATCATAATGCCGCGCATATTTGGAATTCGCAAATCTTTTTCTTCAACCAAGCCTTTTTGCCCGGCAATAATTAAAGGAAGATTTGACGAAAGTTGCTCTTTTCCGCCATCAATTTCACGTGAAATTGTGGCTTTATCACCTTCAATTTCCAGTCCGATACAGGCATTTACAAAATTGAAATCTAACAATGAGGCGAGCATTGCAGGCACCATGCCGCCGTTATAATCGATGGATTCTTTTCCGGCAAGCACCAAATTGTACCCGCCATTTTTTACCACTTCGGCCAATTCTTTAGCAACGGTGAAACCATCTAAAGCTTCTGTATTTACCCTAATGGCATCGTCGGCGCCAATGGCCAAAGCTTTGCGTAAAGTTGGTTCTGTTGTGGCGTTTCCAACTGTGGCAACGGTTACCGTGGCTCCTTGTTTTTCTTTAAACCACATAGCCCTTGTCAATGCAAATTCATCATAGGGATTTATTACAAATTGCACACCGTTACTGTCAAATTTTGAATCATTTTCAGTAAAATTGATTTTTGAGGTCGTGTCCGGAACGTGACTGATACAAACTAATATTTTCATGAAATCTAAGTTTTTTGGATATTTGGTATAAAATTACACGTCTTTTTAATTATTATGCTACGAATATAATATTTTTTTTAAATATATTATGCACGCATAGCAATTTTTTTATTAAAACATTATTTTTTTGATAGAACTGTTATAATTGTTTATTTTTGCAAATCCTTAAAAACAGATTAAGATGAAGACTATACAATTTAGAGAAGCCATTTGTGAAGCAATGAGCGAAGAAATGCGAAGGGATGAAACTATTTACTTAATAGGAGAAGAAGTTGCTGAATATAATGGAGCCTATAAAGCTTCAAAAGGAATGTTGGATGAGTTTGGCGCAAAACGCGTAATAGACACTCCAATTGCAGAATTGGGTTTTACCGGAATTGCGATTGGATCTGCAATGAACGGAAACCGGCCAATTGTGGAGTATATGACTTTTAACTTTGCTTTGGTAGGCATTGACCAAATTATAAACAACGCTGCAAAAATTAGACAAATGTCGGGCGGACAAATAAATTGCCCTATTGTGTTTCGTGGTCCAACAGGATCTGCGGGCCAGTTGGGAGCCACGCATTCACAAGCATTTGAAAACTGGTTTGCAAACACGCCAGGATTAAAAGTGGTGGTGCCATCAAATCCTTACGATGCAAAAGGATTGTTAAAAGCCGCCATCAGAGATGATGATCCGGTTATTTTTATGGAATCGGAACAAATGTATGGCGATAAAGGTGAAGTGCCAGATGGTGAATATATTGTGCCAATTGGCGTTGCTGCCATTAAAAGAGAAGGAACGGATGTAACAATTGTGTCTTTCGGAAAAATAATTAAAGAGGCATATATTGCTGCCGATATTCTTGAAAAAGAAGGAATCTCGGTTGAAATTATTGATTTGAGAACCATCAGACCTATGGACAGCGAAGCCATTTTTAAATCGGTTAGAAAAACAAATCGCTTGGTTATTTTGGAAGAAGCTTGGCCTTTTGGAAGTGTTTCCTCTGAAATTACGTTCCAAGTTCAGGAAAATTTATTCGATTATTTAGACGCTCCCATAAAAAGAATCACCACTGCAGATACCCCTGCTCCATATTCTCCGGTTTTATTGGAAGAATGGTTGCCCAATGCAAATGATGTGGTAAAGGCTGTAAAAGAAGTATTGTATAAAAAATAAGGGCATAATATTTGCGCTGCAACTACCTTTCAAAATTATCTTGAAAGGTTTTTTTATGATGACTAAAAAATATATTTTCTTAAGTTTTATGTTTACGCTCGTTTTTTTTTCAGGGTTTTCCCAAGTGAAAATAAGCGGCGTTGTGAAGGACGAAAATAAACAATCGATTCCTTTTGCCAATATTGTTTTTGTGGGTTCTTCTACAGGAACAGTTTCTGATGAAAACGGAAAATTTTATTTGGAATCCAATAAAACCTATACCCACATTGAAGTTTCATTTTTGGGTTATGAAAACAAAACAATTCCCGTAAAAAGCAGGGATTATAATTTAACCATTGTGCTAAAAGAAGCCGCCGCACAGTTGGATCAGGTTTTTATCTACAGCGGAAAAGTTAAGAAAAAAG
>JAUSOJ010000257.1 GCA_030656195.1 Lutibacter sp. | reverse complement strand
TGCTGAAAACACAAAGCAAGCGGAAGCCTTAAAATTGCTGATTGATTATTACAAAACAGGTGATTTAAAAACTTGGGATGCTTACAATGTTGTTTGGGCAACTAGCACCGAAGGCGATATCGACTATATCAATGGATTTGTGGAGGTTTACAACGATCCAATTGCACACAGAGGCTCGTTTGAGTCAATTGTTCAGATAAAAGATTTTGATATGTCTAAAAAAATGGCTGTTTTAGCTGAAAACGCCCAATGGTTCGAAGACAATTCAACCCTGCAGGCTAAGCATAAAAAGAAAAATGTGGTTGGCGTTTCATACAAAACAGTGAATGTGGCGTCAGAAGCTGGAGATTCTTCTCCTTCAACGCCAATTGGCATCAACTTGCCAAACAACAACTGGATTCGTGAACAACACGGTTCAAAATCGGTTTCCCTCGGAAATATTATTGAAGCTTACAATATGGCCGGAGGAACGGACAGATTAAAGGAATTTGCTTTTGATGATGCTGAAGTTGAAAATGAAATTAAATATGGCCAGGAAGCCGACAAATTGCATACGGCTTTGCACGAAGTGATTGGTCACGCGAGCGGACAAATAAATGACGGAATCGGACAACCAAAAGAAACCTTGAAAAATTATGCTTCAACTTTGGAAGAAGCACGTGCAGATTTGGTTGGTTTGTATTATTTACCAGACACAAAATTGGTGGAAATGAAAATTTCTCCAAATGCGCAAGGAATTGGAAAAGCGGCATTTGACAATTATATCAGAAATGGTTTAATGACCCAATTGATTCGCTTAAACTTGGGCGATGATGTTGAGGAATCTCATATGAGAAACCGACAATTGGTGGCTGCCTGGGCTTTTGAGAAAGGCAAAAAAGACAACGTCATCGAAAAAGTTGTAAAAGACAATAAAACGTATTTTGTTGTTCGTGATTATGCAAAATTACGTGTTTTGTTTGGTGAATTGTTGAGTGAAATACAACGCATTAAATCGGAAGGGGATTTTAAAGCCGGAAAAGCTTTGGTTGACACTTACGGCGTAAAAGTTGACCAAGCCATTCACAAAGAAGTGCTTGAACGTAACAGCAAATTTAAATCGGCGGCATACAGCGGTTTTGTGAATCCAGTTTTAACTGCTGAATTAGATGCGGATGGAAATATTATGGATGTAAAAATAGTGCAGCCAGCAAGTTTTGCTGAGCAAATGTTGGATTATGCAAAAAGATATACCACGTTGCCGGCTGTAAACTAGAAGTCGATATTGATTAAAACAAGGCAGGCTGTTTAAAAGTTAAAATTTCGTCAACCTGAACTTGTTTCAGGTTCTCATAATGATGAGATTCTGAACCAAGTTCAGAATGACGGTTTTTAGAAATTTTTGAATAGCCTGTTTTTTTAGTGCAAAGAAAAAGTGATTAAGGCAAAGATAATGATGATTAAAATTGTGGAAATAAGCACCAGAAAAGCGTTTTTGTAATATTTTTTATGAATTTTAATGTCTTTTTTATAACTCCAAACCATCGCTATGATAAAAGCAACTAAAAAAAATGCCGCAAAAATTAATTGTCCTTTACTAAACATATTAAATGTATATTTAACTCCAAAAATACGTAAATTTCGGTTTATATTTCAGCATAAATAAAAATGAAAAACGCATTAATTATTGGGGCAACTTCCGGAATAGGAAAAAAACTCGCCAAATTGTTGTTGGCGGATTACGATAAGATTGTAATTACAGGCAGAAGAACGGAATTACTCGAAGAAATTAAAGCTGTAAATCCTGAGAAATTTGTTGTTAAAACACATGATGTAACCGATTTAGATTCGTGTGATGCGCTATTTTCAACTTTAAAAACCGAATTTAAAACCATCGATTTAGTGGTTTACAGTTCGGGTATTGGTGATCCAAATTACGATTTGGCCTGGGAAAAAGAACTGCCAACGTTGCAAACCAATGTAATTGCTGCCGTTAAAATATATGGATTGGCGTATAATTTTTTTAGGGAACAAGGATATGGACATTTGGTGGGGATTTCTTCCATCGCATCCATTCGCGGAAATCGTCATGTGCCGGCTTATTTTGCTTCAAAAGCATTTCAGGCAAATTATTTGGAATCACTTTGGATGAAAGGAAAAAGGAGCAAAGCCGATATTTATGTGACCGATATTCAGCCGGGATTTGTGGATACTTCTTTGGCTTTGGGAAAAACTTTTTGGATGGCTTCCGCAGAAAAGGCTTCTAAACAAATTTATAAGGCAATAAAAACCAAAAAGAAAAAAGCCTATATCACAAAACGCTGGAGATTGGTGGCATTTGTGCTAAAAATTGTGCCGTCTTCATGGTTGTATAAGTTTACCTAAAAAAGTTATCAACTAAAATATAATTACTAAAATGATCAATAAACTTAAAGCTGTTCAGGAATTTCACGAATCCTTCGGATTGGGAATTCAGCACAAACCAATAGCAAAACTTGATGAAGATAAATTAAAATTGCGTTTCGATTTAATGGCGGAAGAAAACGAAGAATATTTATTAGCTGCCAAAAACAACGATTTGGCTGAAGTGGCCGACGCTTTGGGTGATATGCTGTATATTTTATGCGGCACTATTTTGGAGCACGGCATGCAATATAAAATTGAGGAAGTTTTTAATGAAATTCAACGCAGCAATATGAGCAAATTGGGAGAAGACGGCAATCCGATTTACAGGGAAGACGGTAAAGTTTTAAAAGGCCCGAATTATTTTAAACCAAATATTTTAAAAATTTTAAATGATCAATAAAATCCTAAAACAATGAAAAGTAACACAAATTTTAAATGGCTAAGCTTAATGCTTTTAGCGTTTGCGATAACGCACCAAAGTGAAGCACAAAACATGAAAACCAAAAAAAATACACCGGGAATCAATGTCCAGAATATGGATCCCAAAACAAAACCATCGAATGATTTTTTTAGATATGTGAATGGGTCGTGGTTGGATAAAGCTGAAATTCCGGCAGACAGAACTTCTTGGGGAAGTTTCAACGAACTCAGAAAAAAAACAGATGCCGATGTACTGGAAATTTTAAATGAAGCAATTGCCCAAAAAAACGCCCCTAAATTAAAAGATGCACAAGGAAATTTAACGGTAATGTCCGATCAGGAAAAAGCGGTGAATTATTATGAATCCATTATGGATACCGTTTCTAGAAACAGCCAAGGCATTAATCCTGTGCTTCCATTTTTGGCTAAAATTGATGCCGTAAATAATTTGGAAGACTTGAATCGACTTTTAGTAGAAAGCGCTCCTTATGGCGGATTGGGGTTTTATAATTTTTTCATTTCCAACGATTTAAAAAACAGCAATAGGTATGTGGGCTATGTTTCGCCGGCAAGATTGGGTTTGTCACGCGATTATTATGTGGATCAGGATGACAACACAAAATTGAAAAGAGAAAAATACATTGCGCATATTGCCAAAATGCTGCAATTTTATGGGGATTCCAAAGAAATTGCAGGCAAAAATGCCCAACGTATTTTTGATTATGAATACAATTTGGCAAAGCCAAGAATGACCAAAGAAGAATCAAGGGACCGCAGAAAATCGTACAATCCAAAAAGTATGGACGAATTAGCGAAACTTACTTCAACAATTCATTGGAATGCTTATTTTACGGGTATTGGCGTAGCTAAAATAGATACTGTTGTGGTTAGAGAGCCAAAATATATGGCTAAAATGGATTCCATCATCAAAGCAAGTTCTATTGACGATATTAAATTGTATTTAAAATGGACGGCAATAGATGGTGCCGCAAATATGTTAAGCGATGAAATTGAAGTCGCAAATTGGGAGTTTTACAGCAAGGAATTAACAGGAGCTTTAAAACAGCTTCCTCGCAATGAAAGAGCTTTAGGTTCTATAAATGGCGTTATTGGTGAAGCGTTGGGAAAATTGTACGTAGATAAAAAATTTCCGCCGGAAGCCAAAGCCAAAGCCATGGAAATGATAAAAAATGTAATGGCCGGTTATGAAATAAGAATCCAAAAATTACCTTGGATGAGTGATGACACAAAACAAAAAGCCATAGAAAAATTGCATAAATTAACCGTTAAAATCGCTTATCCCGATCAATGGAAAGATTATTCGGCATTGGTGGTTGTTGGCGTGAATGACGGCGGTTCCTATTTCCAAAATTCAATGAATGCCAGAAAATGGAATTTCGATAAAAATATGGCAAAATTGGGAAGCCCTGTTGACAGAACAGAATGGGGAATGTCACCTCAAACAGTGAATGCTTATTTTAACGCAACAAACAATGAAATTGTATTTCCGGCAGCGATTTTACAACCGCCTTTTTACAATTATTTAGCCGATGAAGCCGTTAATTATGGCGGAATAGGCGCTGTAATCGGACATGAAATTTCTCATAGTTTTGATGATTCAGGCTCTAGATTTGATGGTGACGGTAATTTAGTGGATTGGTGGACTACGGAAGATTTGGAAAAATTCACTGTTCTGGGAACTAAATTGGCAGATCAATATAGCGCAAAGGAAGCATTGCCGGGAGTGTACTTAAACGGTAAATTTAATTTAGGGGAGAACATTGGCGATTTAGGTGGCGTGAATGCCGCTTTGGAAGGATTGCAATTGTTTTACAAAACAAACGGCAAGCCTGGAAAAATTGACGGATTTACCGCAGAGCAACGATTTTTTATATCTTGGGCAACCGTTTGGCGCACAAAAATGCGTGAGGATGCTTTGCGTAATTTAATAAAAACCGATCCGCATGCACCGGGAATGTATAGGGCCTTTATGCCACTACAAAATGTTGATGCATTTTATGATGCATTTAATATCAAACCAAAAGACAACATGTATTTGAAACCGGAAGACAGGATTAAAATTTGGTAATAGTAAACAATAAAAAAACCGTCTAAAAAATAATTTTAGACGGTTTTTTATTTAATGTAAAAAATTGATTAGATTTTTGGCGAAAAAGAAGCTTTTAAAGCTCCTTTTTTATCAAATCAACATTGTAAAATCCGCCCCTGTTTTCTTTTCTTTCTTTAGAAAATCGCGTGATTAAAAATGCGGTGGTAATTAAGTTTCTCAGTTCACACAAATCCACTGAAAGTTCAGAATGGTCATATAAACGTTTGTTATCTTCAAATAATACATGAAGTTTTCTTTCTGCACGCAACAAACGTTCATTGGAACGAACAATTCCTACATAATTGCTCATAATGGTTTTCACCTCATTCCTGTCGTGCGTAATTAAAATTTTCTCCATGTTTTTTACCACGCCGCTGTCATTCCAATCAGGAATATTTTTTGGCGCTTTAATTTTGTCAAATCTCAGGGTTAAATTTTCAAAAGCCCTGTGGGCAAAAACAATGCCTTCCAACAAAGAATTTGAAGCCAATCTGTTTGCGCCATGAAGACCGGTTCTGGTAGCTTCGCCGGCACCATATAAATTTTTAATGGAGGTTTTTCCTTTTTTATTCACATTTACGCCACCGCAAATATAATGTGCGGCTGGTGATACAGGAATAAAATCCTTCCGGACATCAATGCCTAAAGTCAGGCATTTTTCGGTAATGTTTGGAAAATGTTTTAAAAAAGTTTCATATTCCAAATGCGTACAATCTAAATAAACATTTGGCATTCCGCTTATTTTAAGTTCGTGGTCAATGGCTCGTGCCACAATATCGCGCGAAGCCAATTCTTCACGTTCATCATATTTATGCATAAAGCGGTTGCCGTAATAATCTCTTAAAATAGCGCCGGCGCCACGCACAGCTTCTGAAATTAAAAAAGCCGGGTATTCGCCCGGATTGTATAAAGCAGTTGGATGAAACTGGATAAACTCAACCTCAGAAACTTCTGCCATCGCCCTGTAAGCCATTGCAACCCCGTCGCCGGTGGCTACTTCCGGATTTGTAGTGGAAAAATAAACCTGTCCGCTTCCGCCTGAAGCCAGCATCGTCACTTTTGCCCCAAATGTATTCACCACATTTTCTTTTTCATCCAGCACATAAGCGCCATAACATGTGATTTTTTCTGAAACAGAGGTTTGTCTTTTTTTAACTTGATGTTCTGTAATCAAATCGATCGCGAAATGGTGTGTCAAAAATTGAATGTTTTCGGTCGCGTCAACTTGTGCAATAAGCGCTCTTTCAATTTCGGCTCCTGTAAGGTCTTCGTGGTGTAAAATCCGGTCTTGTGAATGTCCGCCTTCTCGTCCCAAAGAAAAATTCCCTTTTGATGTTTTATCGAAGTTAGCACCCCATTCCATCAATTCCCTGAGTCGGGCAGGAGCATCCTCAACCACCATTCTTACCACTTCTTCATCACACAATCCGTCGCCGGCAATTAAAGTGTCTTCAATATGTTGTTCAAAAGAATCAACGGCTTCATTCCAAACAGTTGCAATTCCTCCTTGGGCATATTTGGTATTGCTTTCGCTCTTTTCGCTTTTTGTGATAATGGTAATAGTGGCATCTTTAAAGTGATTTGCCACTTTTAAAGCAAAACTCAACCCGGCGATTCCCGAACCTATGATTAGAAAATCGGAGTTGTATGATTTTTTTTCAGCATTCATTTGATTTGTTTGTTATTTTGAAAGTTCAAGCATACGTTCAATAGAAACCAATGCTTTTTTGCTTAATGCTGCTTCTACAGTAACTTCAGGCAATTCATGTTTTAAGCATAAATACAATTTTTGCATCGTATTCATTTTCATATAAAAACACTCGCTGCAATTGCAATTGTCATCATCAACAGGCGCAGGAATTAAAATTTTATCGGGCGATTCTTGTCGCATTTTATGCAAAATACCCACTTCAGTCGCCACAATAAATGTTTTCGCCTTGCTGGTTTTTACGTAATTTAACAATCCTGATGTTGAGCCAACATATTTGGCAACTTTCAGTAAATGCTCTTTTGATTCAGGATGCGCAATAATTTCGGCACCCGGATTTTCAGCGTATAATTTTAATATTTTGTCTATAGAAAAAGCTTCGTGAACCATACATGCTCCATCCCAAAGCAACATATCCCGCCCCGTTTTTTTAATCAGCCAGGCGCCTAAATTCCTGTCTGGCGCAAAAATTATCGGTTGGTCTTTTGGTATGGAATTGATGATTTTTTCGGCGTTTGATGAAGTGCAAACAATATCGGTCATCGATTTTATTTCTGCCGAAGTGTTTACGTAAGAAACCACTAAATGATTGGGATGCAGTTTTTTGAAAGCGGCAAAATCGTCGGGCGGACAAGAGTCTGCTAACGAACAGCCTGCTTTTAAATCGGGCAATAAAACTTTTTTGGACGGATTTAAAATTTTTGCGGTCTCTGCCATAAAATGCACGCCGGCAAACACAATAATATCAGCGCTGGTTTTAGCGGCTTGCTGCGCCAATGCCAAACTGTCGCCCACAAAATCGGCAATATCCTGTATAGCATCTTCTTGGTAATAATGCGCCAAAATAACAGCGTTTTTTTCTTTTCTAAGACGATTTATTTCCTTTACGTAATCAATACCTGGAGTTTTAATGTCTAAAAACCCTTTTTCCTGAAGCTCATTCTTAGCTTGTTCTAACGTAGTCATATTTTATTTTTTTTGCTGGATTAAGACCAAATAATATGCCAAACAATCGGATGGTTAATCCGATTGTTTTATAATTTCCATGCAATAAAAGTATGCTTTTTGGCAAAGCTATCCAAATTGGATTTATTTTACTTTGTAGGTCCAGTTAAATTTATCCTCCGATTTTTTGCGTTGAATGTCTGTAATTCCTTTTTTGATGATAGCTGCAAAACTGTTTTCCACTTTTGGCAGTTCAAAATTTTCTCCTTTGTTTGAAAAAGCACTGATAACGCTTACTACCGCAGCTGTTCCTGCGCCAAACATTTCCAACAATTCTCCTTTGCGTGCTGCTTCCACAATCTCGGAAACTCTTACCGGCCTAACTTCAGTTTTAATTCCTTGATCTTCACAAAATTGAATAATGCTTTTTCGTGTTACGCCATCTAAAATTCTGTCGCTCACCGGGGCAGTCAACAAAGTGTCATTTACCCTGAAAAAAACATTCATCACGCCAGCTTCTTCCAACAATTCATGCGTGCATGAATCTGTCCAAACCACTTGTTGAAAACCTTGCTGATTTGCCAATTTGGTTGGATAAAAAGATCCTGCATAGTTTCCTGCTGCTTTTGCTGCACCAACGCCGCCATTTGCAGATCGGCTGTATTTATCGGCAAAAACCACTTTTACTTCACCTGAATAATATGATTGAACAGGCGAACAAATAATCATAAATTTATATTGGTTAGAAGTCGATGCCGAAACGCAAAGCTCAGTTGCAATAATAAAAGGTCTGATATAAAGTGCGCTATCTGCGCCTTTTCTTACCCAATCTTTATCCAATTTCAACAATTCATTCAATCCTTCAAAAAACAAATTTTTTGGAAAAGCAGGCATATCCAACCTTTCTGCGGATTTGTTGATTCTTTCCTGATTTTGATCAGGTCTAAACAACCAAACATCATCATTATCATCTTTATACGCTTTCATTCCTTCAAAAACGGCTTGTCCGTAATGAAAAACTTTTGCAGAAGGATCCAAGGTTAATGGGTGATAAGGCACAATTTGAGGCGTTTGCCATGTGCCATTTTCATAATCACATTCAAACATATGGTCGGTAAAAATTTTCCCAAACGTTAAATTGTTGAAATCAACTTCTGAAATTTTCGATTTTGTAGTTTTTTCTATATGTAAAGCCATAGTTAATCTATATTGTTTACGCAAATTTACTATAATTTTTTAATTCACCGTTTTAATTTTTGTCGGGCTTAATGTCTTATTTTTAATATATTTGTGAAAAATGTTTTATTTAAATAATTTGAAATGGGAAAAAATGCAATATTGATTGTAATGGCAGTTTTTATGTTCTATTCATGTAAAAATGACGGTGCCGGTAAAGCTGCAAAAGAAATTGAAAAACAAGAGGTTACCTACCTTTCTTTCGGTGAAAATATCAAAGCTGATAACAGTATTTCAAATGCTGAAATGGCCGAAAAATATAAAGATTTAAAAGAAGGCGATACGTTAAATGTTAAATTTAGTGCGCCAATTAAAGAAGTTTGCAAGTCGAAAGGCTGTTGGATGAGGTTGGATTTGGGGAACGGACAAGAGTCTTATGTGAATTTTAAGGATTATGGATTTTTTATGCCGATGAATGCTGACGGAAGGGAAGTGATTGTGAACGGAAAAGCGTTTGTAAAAGTTGCAACTGTTGATGAATTGCAGCATTTGGCAAAAGATGCTGGAAATTCAGCAGAAGAAATTGCGAAAATTACCGAACCAAAATACACCTTGGCTTTTGAAGCTGATGGCGTTTTAATGAAAGAATAATGAAAAAATTTATTTTTATAATTGCTTTTGCTTTTTTTGCTTGCAATACTTCAGCCGACAAAAATCCAGAAATTGCCAAAAATGCCGAATTGGTGATGTACAAAGATTCTGAGATGGCTTTGCTGATGCGGGAAATGTTCATTTTTAATGAGAAAACAAAAGAAAAAATTATAAATAATCAAGAATTAGGTGAATTTCCGGAGAACTTTTTAAACATTCATTCCGCAATTTTAACGGATCCAACTGTTAGAACCGCAAATTTTGATGCTTTTTCAAAAGGATTTATCACAAACCAGCAAATACTTTTTTCAGACCCTTCAAAAGCGACAAAAGAACAGTTTAACACGATGGTTAATTCTTGTGTCGCCTGCCATAAAACCACGTGCATTGGCCCGATTCCTAAAATTGAAAAATTACTGATACCTTAAGTTTGGAAAGAAAAATAATGATTACCGCCGATGGTTCAACCACCATACATATTACGGAATGGGATGAACAATACCATTCCAAACACGGCGCCATTCAAGAGGCAAAGCACGTTTTTATTAAAAATGGATTATCACTTTTTTCTGATCAGAAAATAAGTATTTTGGAAATTGGTTTCGGGACCGGACTCAATGGTTTCATCACTTTTTTGGAAGCAGCAAAAATGAAACTAATAATTGATTATGTGGGCGTTGAAGCGTATCCGTTGGTTGCAGATGAAGTTGAAAAAATGAATTATGTTGAACAATTAAATGCGAAGGAGTTTTCAAATGATTTTAACAAAATGCACCATCAGGAATGGGAAATAAAAGGGGAGATTTCACCAGATTTTTTATTGACAAAACGCAAACAGTTTTTTAATGAAATTAGCGACGAAAACAAGTTCGACCTTATTTATTTTGATGCTTTTGGCGCCAGGGTTCAACCTGAATTGTGGACAGAAGAAATATTTGAAAAAATGTACAAAGCCTTGAAATCGGGCGGAGTTATAGTAACTTACAGTGCAAAAGGAAGCGTAAGAAGAGCGATGCTGGCAGTCGGTTTTTCAGTCGAGAAATTGCCTGGACCGCCGGGAAAGAGGGAAATGTTGAGAGGAACAAAAGGCCCCCTAACCCCCGAAGGGGGAATTTAAAATTCTAAAAGAAATGGAACACAGATTTAAAAAACGTAAAAAACCAAATTACAAACGAGGAATAGCTTTGGCAATTTTGTTGCTGGTAATCATCTATATATGGATGAATTTGGATAGCCTGGTTAATGCTTTTTTTGGCGTAAAAGGTTAGTTTAAGTCGATTGATTTAAGTTTAAATCAATTATTTCTTAAAAATTCGGCCTTTCCATTCGTAGTTTTTAAATAGGGACAAACTTCCTGTAATTACTATAAAAAATGGATACAATAAACTTACAATTAAATAGTGTTTTAATGATTTGGTGCTTTTCAGAAAAAAGGAAGTTTGGGCGATTAATATAAAATCAATCATGATTTTTAAAGTAAAAACAATTATAAAAGTCAGCCAAAATTGCGGAAATAGCAAGGTGAAAATTCCTAAAATTAACACCATCAAACTTTCAGAAAACACTATAATTCCAACAAATTTCGAAAAAAAATTGGTGTAAGAAACCGATTTGGATGCCCAACGTATTTGCTGATTTATAAATAATTTCCAGGTATTTTCTGGATTGGTTTCCACAATTGCTTCCTCCGATTTTAAGAATTTTACTTTTTTCGGATAGATTCTGAACATTTTTTCCATCAGAAAAATATCATCGCCGCTTGCAATATTGGCGTTTCCTTCAAAACCTTTCAGTTCAAAAAAAGTTTCTTTGTGATAACATAAATTGGCGCCATTGCACATAAAAGGATTGTCAATTCCGAATCCGCCCAAGGTGCTTCCCATCAGACTGGTGAAATTCAAATTTTGAAAATGGAACAGCATTGAATTTTGCAAGCTGAACTTTACGGGAGCACTGATAAAAACCAGATTTTCATCTTCAATAAATTGATTGAACAATTTCAGCCAATTCACAGGAACCACACAATCGGCATCCGTAGTTACAATCCATTCAAAATTCGATAAATTTATAGCGGTGTTGATGGCATCTTTTTTAGGTGAGTTTGTTTTTCGTATATTTTTTAACAATTGAAAATTTAAGCTCGGATTTCTGTTTGTAAATTCTTCAATAATCGGATTAAAATTATCCTTGGAATCATCGTTCACCAGTAAAACTTCAAACAATTCTGATGGATAATTTATGATTGAAATTGATTTCAATAATCCGGGTAAATTATGCGCTTCGTTTCTGAACGGAATTATTATTGAAAACCTGTTTTTTGGAACAGCATCATTATTTTTTACCGTTTCAACTTTCTCAAAACCAATGATAAATGCCATAATTAACGCCA
>JAUSOJ010000256.1 GCA_030656195.1 Lutibacter sp. | reverse complement strand
ATGTTAAACTAAATGACAGCATAAACGAGGCCGATCAAAAAGCCTTAAACAAATTTGTAAAAGTAAAGTATGACACTGAAAAAAATCGTGAGGAGAATTTACAATTAAAAATTATTGCTTCAGAAAAACAATTGGAACTGGAAAAAGAAAAAACCACAAAAATAATTACCGGCATCTCTGGAAGCGCTGTTATAGCTGGATTGTTAATTTTTGTTTATTATCGAAAACAAAAACACCATCAAGAAAAAAGAGCAGAAGTCTATAAAACAGAAACTCGGATTTCTAAAAAAATTCACGATGAAGTCGCAAATAATGTGGTTAATATTATGAACAAGGTTCAATATACCGAAAATCCCAAAAACGAACTCTTAGACGATTTGGAAAAAGTGTATTTATTGACCCGGAATATTTCTCACGAAAACAATTCAATTGAAACAGGAGCAAAATTCGAGTATTTTTTAAAAACCATGTTAACCAGTTTCAATACTGACAAAACCACCGTTATCCTGAAAGACATCCATAAAGTTGCCTTGGCAGAAATCACCAAAGAAAAACAAATTGAGCTGTATAGAATTCTGCAGGAATTTATGGTAAATATGCGCAAACACAGTGAAGCTTCATTGGTGGCAATTACTTTTCAAAATATAAAAAATCAGTATGCCATAAATTATTCCGACAATGGTATTGGATTGAATTTGGCTGCATTAACTTTCAAAAATGGACTTGCAAATGTGGAAACCCGTATAAAATCAATAAATGGAACAGTTACCTTTGATACTGCATTAAACAATGGGTTTAAAGCATTTATAAGTTTTAAAAACTAAAAATTATGTTTCAAAAAGTATTGATTGCAGAAGATATGGACTTTATTAATAGCGGAATTAAGGCCGAACTCACCAAATTGGGCATAGGACAAATTGATTATGTGCAGTATTGTGATGAAGCATTGTTAAAATTAAAAAGAGCGCATTTAGACAATATGCCTTATGATTTATTGATAAGTGATTTATCATTTGAAAAAGATGCCACAGAACAGCAAATTACTTCAGGTGATGCGCTGGTAAAAGCGGTCAGAAAGGAGTTTCCTGATTTGAAAATTGCCATGTTTTCCATTGAAGACAAAACCTATACCATACAAAAATTATTCAATGAATATAAAATCAATGCCTATGTTTGGAAAAGCAGGGATGGATTGCGGGAACTAAAGCAAGCCTTGCAAAGAATATACAACTCAGAAAGTTTATATATATCTCCACATTGCGCAAATACCATCTTTAAAAGTGAAGCTGTTGAAATTGCTGATTATGATATTTTTCTGATAAAATGTCTTTCTGACGGATATTCACAAGAGCAAATTAGTGATAAATTAAAAGAAAAAAATTGGTTGCCAACAAGTATCAGTTCCATTGAAAAAAAATTAAAATTCTTGAGAGAACATTTTAACGCCAACAACCCTACGCATTTGGTCTCTATTGCTAAAGATTTAGGACTTATTTAAAAAAAAATAATTTAAACCTTACGGAAACCCGTAAGGTTTTTTCT
>JAUSOJ010000252.1 GCA_030656195.1 Lutibacter sp. | reverse complement strand
CCGGCAATTAAGGCGCCCATATCCAAGGAATAAACCTGTTTGCCTCTTAAATTTTCAGGAATGTCGCCTTTCACAATTCTGTGTGCCAATCCCTCTGCAATGGCTGTTTTTCCGGTTCCGGGTTCGCCAACCAACATTGGATTGTTTTTGGTTCGGCGCGATAAAATTTGAAGAATTCTTCTGATTTCTTCATCACGGCCAATAACAGGGTCCAGTTTTCCGTCATTTGCCAGCTGATTTAAATTACGCCCATATTTATTAAGTGCGTTGTATGTTTCCTCGGCGCTTTGGGAAGTGACAGTACTGCCTTTACGAAGCTCTGAAATAGCCGATTTTAAGTTTTTTTCATCGACTCCCTGATCTTTTAATATTTGTGAAGTAGTATCTTTTGTATTTAAAATGGCCAACAATAAATGCTCTATGGAAACATATTCATCCTTCATGTTTTTCGCTTCAATAGAAGCCGTATTCAGCATTTTAGAAGCGTTGCCGGAAAGTGATATCTCGCCGCCAGTCACTTTTGAATAACTTTCCAAAGTTTTGTCAATCAAACTTTTAAGCAAGTCGATGTTTAATCCTATCTTTTTAAAGATAAAAGGTGCCACATTTTCATCCACTTCAAAAATAGCTTTTAAAATGTGCGAATTTTCAATTTGCTGATGCCCGTAACTTTGCGCTATTTGTTGCGCTTGTTGGATGGCTTCCTGCGTTTTTATGGTAAATTTATTAAAGTCCATAATATTTGATTTAATTATTTTTTATTTATAATGCTCAAAGAATATTCCACTTAAATTATGGCTTTATAATAAGTCATTTTGTCTTGTCAAATCTATATTGTAACGACATTTTGTCTTTTTATGTAAGTTATCGTTAAATTTGCAGTCTAAAGATAAAACATTTGAAATGGGATTATTTGATAATTTATTTAAAAGTACTGCTGAAGGTGAAAATACTTCAAAAATGAATTGGGTTGCTTTAACAGAAGAAATCCAATTAGATGATATAATTTCTATTTCTGCTTCAAAACCGGTTTTAATTTTTAAACACAGCACCAGCTGCGGCATCAGCAGAATGGCGCTTAAAAATTTTGAACGCGACTTCGATTTGACTGAAACTGATATTGAATTGTATTATTTAGATTTACTGAGCTATAGAACTTTGTCTAATGCTGTTGCAGCAAAATTTGGTATTTCTCACCAATCTCCGCAAGTTTTGCTGATTAAAAACGAAGAAGTCATATATGACGATTCCCATTATTCCATAACAATAGAAGCCGTAAAAAAAGCGATTTGAAAGTAACAAATCTTATCTTAAATTATTTGTGGAAATAATATGTTTAATCTTTTGTTTAAGATCTTCGCCGCAATCATAAATCATTTGTTCATTGCTTGGAAACGTGATATATACGTTTCTTAATAAATCCAGATAATTTGTGTCCAAAGCATTTTTGTCACCACGATACGTTGCATAGTTGTGCTCAAATTTAAATCCACTTTCTATGGGAAAATATTTAATTAATTGATTGTTTTTTAGGTTATAATAGCTTATTTGTCCAATTATTTGAACAGACTTAAATTGCGTGTTTTGGTATAAAGTGCTTCGGATTGTTTTAAATTTATCAACTTTAATATTATTTCCCAAACTGTCTTTTATGGCATGTCCTTTATTATCAAGAAGGTATTTCCAACCATCTTTCACCTGTTTTTCCTGCACTATTTGTTTTTC
>JAUSOJ010000251.1 GCA_030656195.1 Lutibacter sp. | reverse complement strand
TAAATCGCCTGTACCGGCCTCTCTTAAAAATCCGTTTGCCGGCACAGTGCCGAAAGCAAGAATAACAGAAATTATAATGAAAGCAACCAATGCATATTTTAATCCCTTTTTTTCTGATGGTGAAATGACGCCAATTTCTTCGGGTTTGGCATCACCGGTGTACTCACCCAAACGCGGAATCACAATTTTCTCAGTCACCCAAGTACCCGCTATTGCAATAAAAAATGTAGAGGCAAACATAAAATAAAAGTTTGCTGCCGGATTCACAGTGTATTCTGAATTAATAATTTGAGCTGCTTCTTGCGACAGGCCCGATAATAAAGGGTCTATGGTGCCCAATAATAAATTAGCGCTATACCCGCCCGAAACTCCTGCAAAAGCAGCGGCCAAACCGGCAAGCGGATGGCGGCCAACAGCTAAAAATATAACAGCGCTTAAAGGCACCAATACCACATAACCCACTTCACTGGCTGTATTGGAAATAATCCCTGCAAATACAATAACAAAAGTTAATATTTTTTTAGGCGACGACAGCACCATAAGACGCAAAGCGGTACCAATTAAACCGCTTCCCTCGGCAATACCAATACCCAATAAAGCGACCAATACCACTCCTAAAGGCGCAAAACCTGTAAAATTGGTCACCATTTCGGTTAAGATCATATGTAAACCTTCCACCGAAACAAGATTAAACGGTCTAACTATTTCACCTGTACCGGGATGTGTAACGGAAATATCAAATTGCGCTGTAATAAATGAAATTACAATAATCAAAGCCGCAAAAATGGCAAACAAGGTTGCAGGATGCGGTAACGCATTTCCTGTTTTTTCTACATAATATAAAAGCTTATTGATAAATCCGGCTGGTTTAACGGTCTCGTTTGTCATGTTAGTTTCTTTTTTTAAAAAAACAAATCTACATTTTTCAGTTAAATATTTGGCAATATTTTTTTTGAAAAGGATTGTAAGTTTAAAAAAGCTTGAAACAGCTGTAATATTTAATTTGGATGAACGAAATTTGATACATATTTTGTGGTTGCAGCCATTATTAAGCATCAGAAAAATGCTTATTTGAAGCCAAGTTTTACTTTATGGATTAAAGTATTTGCCATAGCAGAATCGGTGTCGCTGCAAAAATCGCTTGTTCACGCATAATCTTTCCGTATTTGACGCTTTGTAGGGTAGCATTTTTTGCAATCATATTGCTCAGGCCAATTGATTTTTGAGAGATGTTCTCAACAATCATGGCCGGTTTTGAACCGTTCAGCAAACTTTATGAGGTTTTGCCTTTAAAAATCCTTGTTTATTAATGGTTTAATAGCATTAAAGACATGAAATTTAATACAGAACGCAATGATTTTTATAAATGAATTTTCTATAAAGAAATTTAAACGCCAATTAAATCGCCTTTTCCTTTGGTTGGCAAATTGCTGTAACCCATTAAATATTCGTCCACTTTTTTGGCGGCTTCCCTTCCTTCAGAAATTGCCCAGACAATTAAGGATTGTCCTCTGCGCATATCGCCGGCAGTAAAAATGTGCGGCACGTTTGTTTGAAATTCTGCTTCCGACGCTTGGTAATTGCTTCTAAAGTCGGTTTTAAGTCCCAATTGCTCGCTTAAAGTTGTTTCCGGTCCTGTGAATCCCATAGCCAAAAGCACCAATTCACAAGGCCAAATTTTTTCTGTGCCTTCAATTTCCCTTAAAACTGGTCTTTCTCCTGGTTTTATCACCCATTCAATTTGAACTGTTTTTAAGGCTTTCAAATTTCCTTTTTCATCGGCGATAAATTCTTTGGTTGATATAAGCCAGTTTCTGTCGCAACCTTCTTCATGTGAAGTGGAAGTTTTAAGTTTCAACGGCCAAAATGGCCAAGGTGTTGTTTCACATCTGTTAACCGGCGGTTTTGGCATAATCTCAAAATTCGTTACGCTTTTTGCGCCGTGACGGTTTGAGGTGCCAATACAATCGGAACCGGTGTCGCCGCCGCCAATAACAATGACGTTTTTATCGGTGGCAAAAATTTCTTCAGTTTCTATGTCGATTCCTGCATTTCGTTTGTTTTGCTGTTTTAAAAAAGTCATGGCTTGCACAATTCCTTTAATTTCAGCGCCTTTTGCTGGCAATTCCCGACTAAGGGTTGCGCCGCCGCATAAAACAACAGCATGAAATTCATCCAATTTTTCAACAGGATAATTTACGCCAACATGGATGTTTGTTTTAAATTCAATGCCTTCTTCTTCTAAAATCGAAATTCTTCGGTCGATGACTTCTTTTTCCAATTTAAAATTCGGAATTCCGTAGCGCAGCAAACCGCCCAAAGCATCATCCCTTTCAAAAACGGTTACCGAATGCCCGGCCCTGTTTAATTGCTGTGCAGCTGCCAAACCTGCCGGCCCTGATCC
>JAUSOJ010000245.1 GCA_030656195.1 Lutibacter sp. | reverse complement strand
ATGTTAAATGTTAAATGTTAATTTAAACTTTAAACTTTAAACTTTAAACTTCAAACTTCAAACTTCAAACTTCAAACTATTTAAGCGTACCAATCATTTCCTCAGGTTTTACCCACAAATCATATTCTTCCGCAGTTACATATCCTAAACGCACGGCTTCTTCTTTTAAAGTTGTTCCGTTTGTATGCGCGGTATTGGCTATTTCAGCAGCTTTGTAGTAACCAATTTTGGTGTTTAAAGCTGTAACCAGCATTAAAGAATTGTTTACCAATTCGGTAATACGAGAATAATTAGGTTCTATTCCAACCGCACAATGTTCATCAAAACTGGCGCAGGCATCACCTAATAATCGGGCCGATTGCAAAAAGTTAACCGCCATAATTGGCTTAAAAACATTTAACTCATAATGGCCTTGCGTTCCGCCAATGGTGATGGCAACATCGTTACCCATCACTTGTGCACAAACCATGGTTAAAGCTTCCGCCTGGGTTGGATTTACTTTTCCCGGCATAATGGAACTTCCTGGTTCGTTTGCAGGAATAATCAATTCTCCAATGCCTGATCGTGGTCCGGAGGCCATCATACGAATGTCATTCGCAATTTTATTTAAAGAAACCGCCAATAATTTTAAGGAACCGTGACTTTCCACAATGGCATCGTGTGATGCCAATGCTTCAAATTTATTTTCGGCAGTGATAAAAGGCAATCCGGTAAATTCGGCTATTTTTTTGGCCACCAAAACATCGTAACCTTTTGGCGTATTCATTCCGGTTCCAACTGCGGTTCCGCCTAAAGCCAATTCAGACAAGTGAGGCAAAGTATTTCTCAACGCTCTTAATCCGTGGTCTAATTGGGAAACATAGCCAGAAAATTCTTGTCCGACGGTTAAAGGCGTTGCGTCCATTAAATGCGTACGGCCAATTTTTACCACATCTTTAAATGCTTCAGCTTTTGCGTTTAACGTATTACGCAATTTTTCAACTCCGGGAATGGTAATGTCCATAACCATTTTATAACAGGCAATGTGCATTCCGGTAGGGAAAGTGTCGTTGCTTGATTGTGATTTGTTTACGTCATCATTTGGCTGGATGGATTTTTCGCCTTCTCCAATAACGCCACCCAACATTTCGTGGGCGCGATTTGCAATCACCTCATTACAATTCATATTGCTTTGCGTTCCCGAACCTGTTTGCCAAATAACCAACGGAAACTGGTCATCGTGTTTTCCTTCTAAAATTTCATCACAAACGGCTGAAATGATATCTCGTTTTTTTTCAGGAAGCACGCCCAATTCGCAATTTGCGTGTGCAGCAGCTTTTTTAAGGTAGGCAAATCCGTAAATAATTTCTAAAGGCATTGAGGCTGAAGGCCCAATTTTGAAATTGTTTCGGGAACGTTCTGTTTGGGCACCCCAATATTTATCGGCAGGAACTTCAACATTTCCCATGGTGTCTTTCTCTATTCTGTATTTCATAAGATTGTATTTGTCTATATTAATGGTTTTTCAGTCGAACAAATAGTAAGTTATAATTTTTTTGAATGGTTTTTAATTTAAATTTAAGCATAAATTTCAGCATCTTAAAATAATGTCCAGCAAAAAATCACATTTATTAAACTTTGCTTCTTTAAGTATTTAAAAAACTAAAAGAAAGTGGACATAAAAAGCTTTTTATACTTATTGTTAAGCAAAAGAAAAGGGAATAAATAAACCTATTTTCTACCTACTATTTTCATCATCCATTGTATATTTGTAAGAGTTAATATTGAATTACAATAAAATTATATAAAATGTCTGAATTTAAATACCAAAAGCCGTTTCCTATTACGAAAGACACCACAAAGTATCGTTTGTTAACCAAAGATCATGTTTCTGTAGTAGATTATGATGGTCGAAAAATTTTAAAAGTAGCGCCAGAAGGTCTTGAGTTACTTTCGCAAGCAGCATATCATGATGTGTCTTTCTATCTGCGGGCTTCTCATTTAAAAAAATTAGAGACAATTCTTAAAGATCCAGAGGCTACAGATAACGACCGTTTTGTTGCTTATACCATGTTGTTAAATCAAATGGTAACGGCCGAGGGCGAATTGCCTACTTGCCAAGATACAGGTACCGCAATTTGTATGGCTAAAAAAGGGGAAGATGTATACACTGGGGTTGATGATGCAGCATACATTTCAAAAGGAGTGTTCAATACTTTTCAAACGGACAATCTTCGTTTTTCTCAAATTGTTCCTCTAACAATGTTAGAAGAGAAAAATTCAGGAAATAACCTTCCTGCTCAAATTGATATTTATAGTGCAACAGGTAATAAATATGAATTCTTATTTATAACAAAAGGTGGAGGCTCAGCTAATAAAACATACTTGTATCAAATGACCAAGTCTTTATTAACAGAAGAAAACTTAACCAACTTTGTGAAGCAACATATTATGGATTTAGGAACATCAGCATGTCCTCCTTACCATTTAGCATTTGTTGTTGGCGGAACTTCGGCTGAAGCTAACTTAGCAACTGTAAAGAAAGCATCGGCAGGTTATCTGGATCACTTACCAACTGAAGGCAACGATGGCGGTCAAGCTTTTCGTGACCTTGAATGGGAAGAAAAAATCACAAAGATTTGTCAAGAATGTGGAGTGGGAGCTCAATTTGGAGGTAAATATTTTGTGCACGATGTACGTGTAATTCGTTTGCCGCGTCATGCTGCATCTTGCCCTGTGGGATTGGGTGTTAGCTGTAGTGCCGATCGTAATGTAAAAGGTAAAATTACTGAAGAAGGTATTTTTCTTGAAGAATTAGAAAAAAATCCTGGACAATTCTTACCAAAAGAAGCACCACACTTAAAGGATGCTATTGAGTTAGATTTGGATCAGCCAATGGATAAAATACGTGAGGAACTTTCAAAATATCCTGTAAAAACACGTTTCAGCCTAAGAGGAACATTAATTGTTGCCCGTGATATGGCACACGCAAGAATCAGTGAAATGCTGGCAAATGGTGAAGAAATGCCACAGTACTTTAAAGATCATCCTGTGTATTATGCAGGACCGGCAAAAACTCCTAAAGGAATGGCTTCAGGAAGTTTTGGGCCAACAACAGCAGGTCGCATGGATCCTTATGTAGATGCTTTCCAAAAAGCAGGTGGCAGTATGGTAATGGTAGCAAAAGGAAACCGCTCACAGCAAGTAACAGATGCTTGTAAAGCAAATGGTGGTTTTTATCTTGGTTCTATTGGTGGACCTGCAGCAATTTTAGCAAAAGAAAGTATTAAATCTGTTGAACTTGTTGATTTCCCAGAATTGGGAATGGAAGCGGTTCGTAAGATTAGAATTGAAAACTTTCCTGCGTTCTTATTGGTAGATGATAAGGGGAATGATTTCTTTGCAGAATTTAAATAGTCTATAAAAAACAAGATTTATAAATTAAAGACACCAAGGAACTTTGTTTGTTTGGTGTCTTTTTTTTGTTAAAAAAGGCGCTATTTTTTTAATTATAAAAAAAAATAAAAGATTGCGCTAAATTCAAAATAAACACTATTTTTGTGATTATTAAAAAACAACCTTAAATAGTTATGGATTTATCGCAGTTTTCAGGATTTTTAGTTTTCTTAGCCATTTTCACGATGGGATTTTGGTTAATGATTTTTTTAATAACCTTCGTAATTCCTTATTGGTTGTTCGGGTATTTTAAAGAATCTTGGAAATACAGAAAAGAAGACAAAGCGGCAGCTAAAAAAGAATAATATTTAATTATATGATATAAAAAAAGGGCAATTTAAAAATTGCCCTTTTTTGTATTTTGTAATGTTTAAAACATACCTTCTTCACCGCCATTGTCTTCTCTTTGTTGTCTTTGCGGTTTCTTTTTCTCGTTAAATCTATAGGTAAAATTCAACATTACCTGTCTTTTTCTCCATTGAAATTCACTCTCCATAATCGTTCTGTCCGTATAGGTTGTAGATTCTCGTTTTCTGGTGTTAAATACGTCGCTCACGTTTAAAGAAAGTGTGCCTTTTTCTTTTAAAACATCTTTACTGAAGGCCAAATTCATCCCAAACATTCCCTTGGTTTTGTTATAAGCAGATTCTGATGGGCCACGGTACATACCGCTGGTTTGCCAATCTATTTTGCCCGGCAATGAAATACGAGATTCCAAACGTGTAAACCAGCTTACATTTTCATTATCATAACTTTTACCGTTTAATTCTCCATCAGTCACCGATTTAAAAAAGTTGAAACTGTTGGTGATTTTCCACCATTTAATTGGGTTGTAATTTGTGGTAAATTCAAAACCATAACGGTCTTGTGAACTTAAATTAATAGGTGAGCTAATGATAATATCTGTTGGAACGCCATTTACATTTCTTACTTCATCCATTTGTATCATTTCAATATTGTTAATGGCGTGTTGATAATATAGTGAAGTGTTTAAGGTTAATTTTTCCCATCTTTTTAAATAACCAAAATCAAAAGCGTTTGTAAAGGTTGGGTCTAGATCAACATTTCCTTTTCTGACATTGGTTTCACTTGTTCTCGATTCAAACGGATTTAAAAACCAGTGTCCTGCTCGGCCTAACCTTCTGTTGTATCCCAATGTCAGGTTCTCAGAATCACTCAATTCCAATCCTAAATTTACTGTAGGAAAGAACTCTGTGAAATTTTTGTCGAAATTTTCATTGGTTTGCAGCAAATTAATTTTTCTGTCGGTATTTTCCATCCTTACTCCAAGCAAATAAGAAAACTTATTTATTTTTTTGCCATATTGTGTGTATAAGGAATAAACATTTTGCTCAAAATTCAGCGTATTGGAAAAATTGGTATTGTTTACAAATTGGTTTGTGCCCGGATTAAATTCTTCAACCAAATAATCTGAAGTCATTTTGTTTAAATTGGCGTTAAATCCAAATTCAAATTGCGTATTTTTTCCCAAGGGCAATACGTAATCACTTTTTATCAGTGTATTTTTTGTTTCATTGT
>JAUSOJ010000238.1 GCA_030656195.1 Lutibacter sp. | reverse complement strand
CGGCTCCAACATCGGCTGCTTTGGTATAAATACCACCACCAACACGGGCAAATAAAGCTATTGAGGACGCTCCCAAAGAGAATCCTGAAAGTACATTCAACACTTCAGAAATAACCCATCCTTGTCCGCTATACAACATAAATAATGAACTCAAACCTAAAACACCAAGACCAACAACGCCCAATCCCATTACTGCACCTCCTGCAAAAGCAACTTCTAATGCTTTTCCCAAGGAAGTTCTTGCAGCTTGCGTGGTTCTTACGTTTGCTTTGGTGGCAACTTTCATTCCAATAAAACCTGCCAATCCCGAACAAAGCGCACCAACAATAAAGGAAACTGCAACCATACCGTTCGATCCGGTTTCATAGGTTCCTTTGAAATAGAGTAAAATTGCAACGGCAACCACAAAAATTGAAAGTATTTTGTATTCTGCTTTCAAAAATGACATTGCTCCATCGGCAATGTTCTTGGCAATTCTTGCCATTTTTTCATTTCCTCCATCCTGTTTTGTAACCCAAGAATTTTTAAAAAACACAAATACAAGTGCCGCAATACCAAAAAGAGGTAAAAATTTTACGATTAATTCCATTATTAAAATGTTTGTTATTAGTTATTTTTTTGTGGAGGCAAAAATAAGTAAATTAAAACAGATAAAAAAACCATCTCTAATTTTTAGAGATGGTTTGATTTTTAGGGGTAAATTTTATCAATTAAATGGTAAATGTCCTTTTTTTCTTATGTTCGCTCAAATTATAGCGCTCTATACATTTGGCAACAATGTCATAGGCCTCTCTAACATCTCCCCAACCGCCAACATCAACTTTCTTTTTTTCCAAATCTTTGTAAACCTGAAAGAAGTGTTCAATTTCTTTAACTTGATGTGGATTCATATCTGAAATATCATTTAACGCATTCCAGATTGGATCTGAAATTGGCACACAGATAATTTTTTCATCCGGTCCTTTTTCATCGGTCATATGAAAAACACCAATGGGCTTCACTTCCATCACACACATTGGGAATGTTGGTTCGCCACCCAATACCAGAACGTCCAGCGGATCTTTGTCCAAGGCCAATGTTTCAGGTATAAATCCGTAATCTCCTGGATACATCATAGAAGAAAACAGCATTCTGTCGAATCTAATTTTATGCAACACAAAATCATACTCATACTTGTTTCTGCTTCCTTTTGGTATCTCAATTAATACGTCGAATGTTTTCTCGGTTTTATTGCTCATTTTCTATTAGTTAAATAGTTAAATTTTTTTCAAAAATACAAAAATCATATTCCAACAAACATCTATTTGCGGTAAATTTTAGAAATGAAATCCGAAGGCACCTTTTATGGCAAAATTATTGGCGTTTGGAACATCTCTATAATTTCCTCTCCAGCTAAAATCAATTCTAAAAACCTTAAATATATTGCCAACGCCAACGCTGTATTCATAATACACTTTTGATGGCGCCACATAATTGATGTTTGAAGCGCTTAGTGCGATATTTTTGTCCGAAATTTCACCCCAAACGGCTTTTGCGCCAACAATCTCTCGCAAGTTGAATTTTCTGAGTAATGGAACTCTTGAAAAGAATTTTCCGCTAAAATTGTGTTCTACATGAAGAGATGCATAAGTATCGGTCACAAATTCGTAATAATCCAGCAAAGAATACGTGTTTTCAATGGTGAAATAAGACTGGTTTCCCGGCACCACATTGAGCAAACCGAGTGGCACTTCCCCAAATGTTTTACCAACTTCAAAAGTGGTGAACATTCGTCCTAAACCGCCAATTAATATAGGCTGACGGTAATAAAATTGAACTTTTTGATAGTCGAAATCGCTGTTAAACAGCCCTTTAATTCCTTTCGAATAATTCAAAAATAAAGTAGAATAGGTGTCGGTTACTTCATTGCGTTCAACGCCATAACCAATTGTTTTTCTGTTTGGCGTATAAGTCACCGTAAAATCGACTTCAGATTGTGCCAATTCCGATTTTTTGATATTGTTTTCTTTGTCAACCCAATAATCCAGATTAAAAGTTTGGGGCGAAGCAGATTCCAAGGTTCTGTATGATGCGCCAATTTTGAAATTTAAATTCTGTCGGGGTTCAATCGACATGAAAAAATTTGATAAATTGATGGAAGTCAGCTTGCTGTTATCGCCCGATGAAAACAACGAAGATGAAGCGAAACTTCTGCCCATCACATCATTTGTGGTGGTTAAGCTTACGCCAATTTGTTCCACATCGCGCCTGTTTCCCAATCCTACAGTGAATCTGCTTTTTGGGTTTAACATCCATTTTCCCGAAAAACCATACTTAAATTTATCGTCTTTAAATCCGTAAGCGGTATATCCCTGAACGCGCCAAGGTTCATTTCCTCCTAAATAAGTTCTTCCGCCGGCGCGCAATCGCCAGCCTTCCACATCATTTTTTCCGAAAGTTGAAAAAACATCGCCAAAATCAAATTTATTCATCTCTATATAACCCGATCCCAAAATGGAAACCAAATTATAAATGCGTTTAAATTTGGGAACTGTTGCTAAAGTATCGAGCAATTTATAAATTCCCTGTTCATTCTCATTTAATTTTTCTTGTCGGTTCTCACTCCAATAATCATCGGTTTTTGCATAAATGTTTTTATCGTAAACATTTATTTTTTCATTATAAAAAGCATCCGGTTTTTTTTCGTTGAAAACATAATCCTTAAACATCGTGGTTCTTTTTCCGTACAAGCCTTTCGATTTGTCTTTTTTGTTCAAACTGAAATCGGACATCATATAATCGCGTTTCAGCAAAAACACCGAATCATTCAACACATCAAATTCCTGTTCAATATAAATATCTTTTACCCAGTTAATATTGGCGCTTTTATTGGCCTGCATATTAATTTTTTTGATGGCAAACGTGGTGTCGTTCACCCAAAAATTACCTTTGAAAGTAAGTTCTCCTTTTCTTCGCGGATAGTATAAAATATTAAAACACCATTTATTATCGATAAAAGCACTGTCGGCCAAAATATAATTATAGGTTGAAACGCCAGCGGCTTTTGAAATTGGACTCACAAAACTTTTGTCGAAAATTTTGATGTAGCTATCGTAAACATTATAATCTACATATAAATCTTTGATGAATGCAATAACATTTTGGTTGTTTTCAAATCCCGAATTTTTATTGGCCACCAAATCATCGCGAAGTTTTTTACCGCCCTTGTTTTTTCCAAAAGATTTGTAAACTGATTCATTGATAAAAATGGGCAAGAAGGCTTTTCCTGTTACATTTGAGGTGTCAATGCCGTCAAAAACAAACTCCATTCCTTTAAAAAGTTTGCTTTTTATCATGGCGCTGTCAATATTATTCATATCAAATTCCAATTTCTCGTACTTGTTGTATTGGTATTGATCAAATAAATAGATGCCG
>JAUSOJ010000237.1 GCA_030656195.1 Lutibacter sp. | reverse complement strand
TAAATTTGGAAAATTAAAATTTAGGTGGTTATTTTACAAAAGGAATTAGCAGGAGTGCTTACATAAACCTTAGAATGCAAGTTTTAAAGTTGAACCAAAAAACCTCGTTGCGAAGTTCCTTATGTTCTTGGACATAGTTTTTAAAACCGCGCTTTAACAAGTAATGTGCCCAGTATTTAGCATGAATAACAGGAACATGGTTTTAAAAGCACATTTTAAAACAGCAATCTTAAATCGAGTAATTTTTAGGAATTACAACAAAGTTTTAGAGACTGTTTTAAAAGAAACATCTAATTTAATAAGAACTTGATTCGTAAGAAAACAGGTTACAGTAAAAAATTTAAGTGTAGGTTGTTCTTTAAGGAGAATGACGAAAACGACTAAATCTTTAAACTGATACCTTATTAAAAAAAGAGTTTCAGCAAATAGCCATAATACTGAGCAATCACTATTATGGCTTTTGTTTTTTAACCATTGCAATTTTTGCAAAATTCGCCTCTCTTTTTTAAATAAAAGTCAAAATTACCCCCTTATTTATAACGTTTTCGAGGGCGATTTTTACCTCATTATTCCCTATATTTGCACAACATTAAACGAAATTAATTACCCTGCTATAATTTCTGGATCTATTGATCATTATAGTTTTTAAATCATTTAAAATTATGCGTAAAACACCTAAAATAATTTATACCAAAACCGATGAAGCGCCTGCTTTGGCGACCTATTCATTTTTACCAATTGTTGAAGCTTTCACAAAACCGGCAGGTATTGAAGTAGAAACAAAAGACATTTCCCTGTCGAGCAGAATTTTAGCTTTATTCCCTGAATATTTAACACCCGAACAACGCGTTGAAGACGCTTTGACCGAACTTGGAAACTTGGCAAAAACACCTGAAGCGAACATCATAAAATTACCCAATATTTCAGCTTCGGAACCGCAATTAAAAGCAGCCATCAAGGAACTGCAAACATTGGGTTATCCAATTCCGAATTATCCTGATGAAGCTAAAACAGCGGAAGAAAAAGACATCCAAACAAGATACAATAAAGCGAAAGGCTCGGCCGTAAATCCGGTGCTGCGTGAAGGAAATTCAGATCGCCGAGCGCCTAGAGCCGTAAAAAATTATGCCAAAAAGAACCCGCATTCTATGGGCGCCTGGTCGGCTGATTCAAAAACGCACGTGTCCACTATGGAAAGTGGCGATTTTTTCTCAAATGAAAAATCCATCACTGTTGCTGAAGCCACTGATGTAAAAATTCAATTTACTGATCAAAACGGAGCTGTAACTGTTTTAAAAGAAAAAACAACCTTATTGCCTAGTGAAATTATTGATGCTACTTTTATGAGTAAAAAGGCATTGGTAAAATTCCTGGAAGAACAAATTAAAGACGCCAAAGATAAAAACGTATTGTTTTCATTGCACATGAAAGCAACGATGATGAAAATTTCTGACCCGATCATTTTTGGACATGCGGTTACGGCTTTCTTTAAGCCTGTTTTTGAGAAACACAGCGCTGTTATTAAAGATCTTGGCGTTGATGTGAACAATGGTTTTGGCGATTTAATCAGCAAAATTCAAGGATTGCCCGCGGCCCAAAAGTCGGCCATTGAAGCAGATATCAAATCTTGCTTAGAAAACGGACCTGCAATCGCGATGGTTGATTCCAATAAAGGCATTACCAACCTTCACGTACCAAGTGATGTGATTATTGATGCTTCAATGCCTGCAATGATCCGCACTTCTGGCCAAATGTGGAATGCGGAAGGCAAATTACAAGATGTAAAAGCGGCGATTCCCGACAGCACTTATGCAGGAATTTATACTGCAACCATCGATTTTTGCAAAAAAAATGGGGCATTCGATCCAAGAACAATGGGAACAGTTCCTAACGTTGGTTTAATGGCTCAAAAAGCTGAGGAATATGGTTCACATGACAAAACCTTTGAAATACAGGCAAACGGCACTGTACAAGTTTTAGACGCAACTGGAAATATCTTGTTGGAGAGCAAAGTTGAAAAAGGAGATATCTGGAGAATGTGCCAGGCAAAAGATGCACCAATCCAAGATTGGATCAAACTTGCAGTTGGAAGAGCAAGAGCAACCAATGTTCCTGCAATATTTTGGTTGGACAAAAACAGGGCTCATGATGCGCAAATCATCAAAAAAATAAACGCTTATTTGCCGAATTTCGACACCACTGGCCTTGACATTCAGATAATGGCGCCAAAAGAGGCTACTTTATATACTTTAGACCGCGTTAAAAAAGGTTTGGACACTATTTCAGTAACCGGAAATATATTGCGTGATTATTTAACAGATCTTTTTCCGATTTTAGAATTAGGAACCAGTTCTAAAATGTTGTCCATTGTTCCTTTAATGGACGGCGGCGGAATGTTTGAAACTGGTGCTGGCGGTTCTGCTCCTAAACACGTGCAACAATTTGTTGAAGAAGGCCATTTAAGATGGGATTCTTTAGGTGAATTTTTAGCTTTGGCAGTTTCTTTGGAACATTTAGGAAAAAACTATAACGTTCCAAAAGCATTGGTATTGGCGGAAACTTTAGATGAAGCTACGGACAAATTTTTGGACAACAGCAAATCTCCTTCCCGTAAAGTTGGCGAACTGGACAATAGAGGAAGTCATTTTTATTTGGCAACTTATTGGGCTCAGGCTTTGGCCGCTCAAAATAAAGATGCCGATTTAAAGAAAATTTTCACAAACGTTGCTAAGGAATTGGCAGCAAATGAAGCTGTTATTGTTAATGAATTAAACAGTGCACAAGGATCGCCTGTAAACATTGGCGGTTACTATACATTTGATGATAATTTGGTAAAAAAAGCAATGAGACCAAGTAAAACATTAAATACTATTATAGCGGCTATCTCTGAGGTTAACGTAGCTTCAAAAGCTTATTAATTAAAGTTTGACAAGATTTAAAAAGAAATTTTCATATTTCGTAAAAAAGCAAGAACTCAAATTCTTGCTTTTTTTGTTTATATAACGATATGAAATAAATTGACGCAAAAATATAGAACTAAGCAAAAATGAGTATTTTTGAAAAATGGATTTCACAAAAACCACTGAGCAAGCCTCCAATTACCATCATTTGGAAAAAATGAGTGTTTATG
>JAUSOJ010000236.1 GCA_030656195.1 Lutibacter sp. | reverse complement strand
ATCAAATGCTTTTGCGAAATTTTGGCCTAAAAAGTGAGAAGTTCCTGCTTGCAATGCTTTTCCGTCTTGCATGAGTCCTTCAATACAATAGGTCTCCAAAGCGCCGGCAAATCGTTCGCTTTCGGTTTTTAAACCTTTTATCACGGGCATTGCCATAAAATTTTCGGCAAAATTGCCATAAACATCTAAAATCAATTCCGCTTCTTTTATTGCTTCCGTTTCTAAAGCATGAGCGGTATGGCCTTCTTGCCATAAAAATTCTGCAGTACGCAAAAATAAACGGGTACGCATTTCCCAGCGCACCACATTCGCCCATTGATTGATTAATAGCGGCAAATCACGATAAGACTGAATCCATCCTTTATAAGTACTCCAAATAATGGCTTCGCTGGTAGGTCGAACAATCAATTCTTCTTCCAGTTTGGCATTTGGGTCAACCATCAATTTTCCAGGCTTGTCTGGATCGTTTTTTAATCGGTAATGTGTCACAACGGCACATTCTTTTGCAAATCCTTCAGCATTCTTCTCTTCAGCTTCAAACATGCTTCTAGGAACAAAAAGCGGAAAATAAGCATTTTCGTGTCCAGTTTCCTTAAACATTCTGTCCAATTCTGCCTGCATTTTTTCCCAAATTGCATAGCCGTATGGCTTGATGACCATGCAGCCTCTAACGCCTGAGTTTTCAGCTAAATTAGCTTTAACCACAAGTTCATTATACCACTTGGAATAGTCGGTTTCTCTCTTTGTTAAATTCTTGCTCATATTCAAAAGTTTGGCATAAATATTGCGCCTATTTTAATGGAAATTATTAATTTGGACAAAATTAGTTTTTTTTAAATAGTTCAACAATAAAAACCACAATTGATTATGAAAACTTCAAAAATAATTAACCTAAAAAACTTGCAAATTGGCTTTTTATTGGCGTTAATTGTCAGTTTTAGTTCTTGTGGCACTTATCAAAGTGCTTACAATGGTGACGATGACGGCATTTATGCTTCAAATAGGCAAACCAGAAATGAAGTGGTAATTGTTGAAAATCAATCTAATTTTGATAGAAATTATTTTTCAAAACAACTGGAAGATCTACAAAATTTAAAACAAGAAGATACTTTTACGGATATTGACGGTTATTATTATGATGACAATACCGTTCAAGATGACCAATTATATACAAACTACAATGAGCCTTGGGGTTATAGTGGTGATGTTGTAATAAACATAAACAGCGGTTATGGCTATATGAGCCCTAGTTATTATTGGTACAACCCATTTTACGAACCTTATTACAATTATTATCCATATTATTACAATCCTTGGAGATTTAACTATTACAATCCTTATTATTCTTATGGATACAATCCATACCATTATGGATTTTATGGGAATTATTACAATCCTTATGGTTCTTATTACAACAATTACCATAACTATTATGACAGATATGAAAGTTACGGGAAAAGAACTAGCAGAAATACGGGGATTAGATCTGATAATAATGCGAATTTATCCAACATAAGCAGAAGAAGCAGTATTGGAAACAATTCGGCCAGAGGAGATGCGAACACATCTACCAGAAGATCTTCTGACGGAACTTTAAACAGAAACAACAATAGCAATAGAAATAATACTATTGACAGACAGCCAACAAGATCGAACAACACTATTGAGAGAGGTTCAAATAATACCATTCAAAGAGGTTCAAATAACAACACGATTCAAAGATCTTCATCAACCAGAAGAAATTCGTCATATAATTTTTCACCGATCAATGTGAACAGAGCAACTTCAGTTAATCCAAACCCAAATGCAATAATTAGGGTGAATCCGAACAATTCGGCGAATCAAAACACAAACGCTACTCCAAATACCGTAAATACTGTTAGAAGAGAAAATACCGCAAATAACGTTAGGACTGAAAATAACACGAACACGGTTAGAAGAGAATCAAATACAAATACAAATAATAATTCATCTAACACAAGAAGTTCCGGAAATGAAAATTCTTCGTCCGGCCGAAGTTCAAATGCAACCAGCAGAAGCAGTTCGTCAGAATCATCTTCTTCAAGTTCATCAACAAGAAGCAATTCAAGAAGAGATCAATAAAACATTTAGGTTTAAACAATTCGAATAAATATGAAAAAATTATATATAGCGGCAACATTATTGTGCTTTGGTTATATTTTGAATGCCCAAACATTAGGGTATAATGATTTGGGAGCATTGTTTTCAAAAGAAAATATTAGTGGTACCGCACGTTATAATGCAATGAGTGGCGCTTTTGGTGCTTTGGGCGGAGATTTATCGGCTATGGAAATAAATCCAGCAGGTGCAGCCGTATTTTTGAAAAGTGAATTTGCCATTTCATTAAGCAACAGAAACACCAAGACAATAGCTGGTTTTTATGGTAATAATACCCAATTTGAAAACGATTTCACCAATTTGTCGCAGGTTGGAGGTGTATTCGTATTTAGAGGTTATGGAAATAGCTCGGCATGGAGCAACATTGCCTTAGGATTTAACTACAGCATTGCCAACGATTTTGAAAATTTATGGATTGCTGAAGGAAATAGCGGTTATTCACCATTGACAGATTTTTATGACCCATTCCCGGCGGTTTATGGAAATGCCGAAAATCAATATTTTGAAAATTTTACGGATGGAAAAAATGGTAAATATTCATTTACTTTTGCCGCACAGCACAATGACAACTTGTATCTTGGAGCAGCCATAAACACTTATGATGTTGAATTTTACCAACGGACATTAACGGAAGAATACAATAACGACGGAAACAATAATACTTTAGATGTATCATCACAACAAAAACTATTAACCTATGGCAGCGGTGTGTCTTTTAATTTTGGCGCAATCTTAAAGCCAAGCGAAAATTTAAGATTGGGATTGGCTTATCAAACTCCGGTTTGGTACACGCTCTCTGAAGATTTTGTGGAATATGATGAGGATGTTTACAAGAACGACGTGTTATTTGATACTGAATATTCAGGCTTAAATGCCTTTGATTATAAGATGAGGACGCCAAGTAAATTAACAGCAAGTTTTGCCTATATTTTTAGTGGAAACGGACTTGTAAGTGTTGATTACAGTTTAAAAAATTACAGCAATATTAAGTTGAGTAATTCCGATTTTATTTCTGAAAATCAAGCATTTAAGTCCAATATGGAAAATGTGGGCGAGTTGCGAATTGGAACAGAATGGCGATTTGATAATTTCTCGGTAAGAGGTGGTTATCACTATGAAAACAGCCCATATAAAAGTTCGGTGAGTTCTGATAATTTGGGCGGATTCTCATTGGGTGCAGGCTATAAATTTAGAGGCGGAAAATTTGATTTAGCCTACCAAAAATCAGGCAATACGGCACCTTATAATTTTTATCCGCAAAGCAATGATGTTGATTCAGCGGAGTTAGATTTTGACACTTCAACATTTTCGGCAACACTGGTATTGAATCTTTAAACATACAAGTTTAACACAATATAAACGTCTCAGCTTTGAGGCGTTTTTTTATTTTTAACCAAGTACATGAATTATGTTTTATGTATTTTTGTACGAACTAAAAAAAAATAAAACGAGCGTAACAAATTTTGATGCAGGAAGGAATGATTAATGGCAGGCTGCATCTGTAACAATAAAAAGTAAAATATAAGCAGATGAAAAACACAACACTTAACATAGAAAAAACAAACATACCAACGATACTGAAATTTACTTCAACCGAAATTTTAGCAAGTGGCAGTCACCAATATAATAATATTGACGAAGCTAAAAATTCACCATTGGCACAGCAATTATTTTATTTGCCATTTGTGAAACGCGTATATATTTCTGCTAATTTTATTGCACTTGAGCGATTTGCGATTGTGGAATGGATTGATGTGCAAGACGAAGTGAAAGAGGAAATTGAAAAATATCTAAGCGCTGGCGGCGTGGTGATTTCGGAAGAAACTGCGCCGAAAAAAAATCCGGTGGAAGTCTATGCAGAATCAACGCCAAATCCTTCAGTTTTAAAGTTTGTTGCCAATATAAAATTGGTGGAAAACGATTTGGAATTCAAAAATATAGATGCAACTGAAAATGCCCCTTTGGCAACAGAATTATTTAATTTTCCTTTTGTAAAAGAAATCTTTATTTCAGAAAATTACGTGTCAGTCACAAAAAACAACACTGTTGAGTGGCCTGAAATAACCGTTGAAATAAGAAGCTTTATCAGGCAATATATCGCCGATGGAAAAACAATTGCTTTGGAAAGCGCAGCGCAACAAAAAGTTTCAGAAGTTTACAATCATGATATTGAATTGGACGATGTATCCAAACAAATTATCGACATTTTAGAGGAATATATAAAGCCTGCTGTTGCTGCCGATGGCGGAAATATCATGTTTCAGTCTTATTCACCATCTTCAAAAATAGTTAACGTCATATTGCAAGGTGCTTGCAGCGGTTGTCCTTCTTCAACAATTACCCTGAAAAACGGAATTGAGAATATGTTGAAACAACTTATTCCAGGGAAAATTAATGAAGTTGTAGCGGTTAACCAATAAATTGATGATGGCAGAAAAAGTTACACCTTACAAAGATTCAGATCTTAGCAAAAAAGAGCAAGTCACTAAAATGTTTGATGCCATTTCCAATGAATACGACAGTTTAAACCGTGTTATTTCTTTTGGAATTGATGTAAAATGGCGCAATAAAGTGGTTGACATTGTTGGAAAAACAAAACCCGATTCAATTTTGGACATTGCCACCGGAACAGGTGATTTGGCTATCAATTTAGCCAAAACAAAGGCTTCAAAAATTGTTGGTTTGGATATTTCTGACGGAATGCTTGAAGTTGGCCGTAAAAAAATTGAAAATCTTCATTTAAACAACACCATTGAAATGGTACTTGCCGATTCTGAAAATATGCCTTTTGAGGACAATTCATTTGATGCCATTACTGTTGCTTTTGGCGTTCGTAATTTTGAGAATCTCGAAAAAGGATTGGCTGAAATTTACAGAGTTTTAAAAATTGGAGGCATATTTGTGGTTTTGGAAACGTCCATTCCAACCAAAACACCTTTCAAACAAGGATATCAGTTTTATGCCAAAAACATGCTGCCTTTAATCGGAAAATTATTCTCAAAAGACAAAGTTGCCTATCAATATTTGTCGGATTCCGCAGCTTCCTTTCCTTACGGAGAGGCCTTCAACAATATTTTGCATAAAATTGGGTTTATAGGTATAGAAAATAAACCGCAAACATTTGGTGTTGCTTCAATTTATATTGCAAAAAAATAATATATGAAAAAAGTATTTGTTGTGATTTTTTTGGTCGTCTTTTCAATAACAAATTTGAAAGCCCAAAAAAGAGATATTGTCCAATACAAGCAAAATTGGGACAAGCAGCAAATATTTTGGGGATATTTTTTAGGTGCGAATATGAAGGATTATAAAATATCTTATAAAACAAACAACGCTTTTATTGTTTCAACCCCAAGTATGGGTTTTGAAGTTGGACTTATTGGTGATTTGCGTTTGCACAATAATATTAGTTTAAGGTTAGAGCCAGGGCTTTCAAGCAACACAAAAGAATTGGCTTTTACCCACATTCCCGGAGGAGAAACGGACAGTATCAGAAATGTGAATTCAACGTATTTTAGAGTTCCATTATTGCTGAAATTTAATACGAACAGGTTAGACAATATGCGGCCTTATGTGGTTGGCGGCGTTTCTTACGATTATAATTTTTCCAGCAATCAAGACAATCCCGACGATAATTCTGATGGAGAATTCAGAACAAAAAAGAATAATTTTTCTTATGAACTTGGAATTGGTGTAGATTTATATTTGCCATATTTTATTTTTTCGCCTTCCATCAGAGGGGTTTTTGCAATTAATGATGAGTTGGTCAGGGACAATAATCCTAATAGTCAATGGACTGGACAAGTTGATTATTTTGGAACAAGAGGCGTTTTTATAAAATTTGCTTTTCATTAAGCGCTAAGTCAATCGCTTAAATTCACTCAATAAAATTGCGGCAGCTGTTGCCACATTTAAACTTTCGGTTTGTTTTAGTGCGCCAAATCTTGGTATTGAAATGGTATTACTCACTAATTTTAAAATGGAATCGCTAATTCCGTTCGCTTCATTTCCCATCACCAACACTGCATTTTTAGGCAATTTGCTTTTATACACATTTTCACCTTCCATATCCGCGGCATATTTTGGCAGATTGGATTGTTGCAAATAATCTTCCAATTCTGTATAAATTATTGAAACTCTGGCCAAAGAGCCCATAGACGATTGCACCACTTTTTGGTTATAGCAATCGACCGTATTGCTAGCGCAAATCAATTGATCCACACCAAACCAATCACACAGTCTAATAATGGCGCCTAAATTTCCCGGATCATTAATTTCATCCAAAGCAACAATTAAACCCGATTTTAAGGAAGGTGTTGTTGATGGAATCTTAAAAAGTGCCAAAACATTGTTTGGCGTTGCCAGGCTGCTTATTTTTTTTAGTTCAATTTCAGAAATTTCAGTGACTTTCTCAATATTTTTATAGATGGCATTGTCAACACAAAATAATTGCTCCAATTCAAAAGTTGAGTTTAAAAATTCAGCCACTATTTTAGTGCCTTCAGCAACAAATAAATGATGCGCTGTTCGGTACTTTTTTTGATTGAGGCTTGTAATTATTTTTAACTGATTTTTGCTTAAACTCATTAATTTAATTATAAAAAATTGTTATTTTTTTAACCGTTGAAAAGTTATACTTTTGGAACAAATTTAAACGCTTATTTATTGAAAACCAATTTTATAATATTTTTAATTTTTGCAGGTATCATTTTAGGGTTTTCATCTTGCAATTCAGTGAAATACGTGGGTGAAAATGAATTTCTTCTCACTAAAAACAAGATTGTTGTCAACGACAAGAAAAATAGTAGCGACGCAATAAACGATTATATTGTGCAACGTCCTAATACATTGGTACTTGGCGTTGCAATACCATTGCATTTTTATAATTTAGGGAATAAAAATTTTGAAGCAGATTTTGACCAATGGAAATTAGACAGTCCGGGTTGGTATAATTTTACAACAAACGTGTTTTCCGAAAAACAAACGCGAGGTGTTCGAAATTTCAAATATAAAATGCATCAATGGATTTTAAAAAATGGAGAACCTCCCGTTATTTTAGATTCAAAAAAAACATCGCAAACCGTTAAAAATTTAACGCAACATTATTACAACGACGGGTTTTTTAAAGTGGAAGTAACCTCAGAAGAAAATCAATTAAAAAACAAGAAAGCCACCGTTAATTATTTTGTAAACACTGATAAACCTTATCAATTAGACAGTATCACAACCGTTATACAATCTGCGGTTTTAGATTCCATATACGAAATTCATAAAAAAGAGTCAGCTATTGTTGAAGGTAATCAATTTAAGTTGTCATCATTTATTAAAGAGCAAAACAGGTTAACCAATTTATTTAGAAATACAGGAATCTATAGATTTAATAAAAATGCCATAACTTTTGAAGCGGATACTTCAACCACCAATTATAAATCGGATGTGGTGCTGTTGATCGACGGCAGCGTTGGATCTGTTCCATTCATCGTTCAGAAAATCCAGAAAGTCAATATTTATACTGATTATTCCTTTACAAACGATGCAAATAATACAATTAAAGACAGCATAAATTATAATGGTTTTTCATTTTATGCCCAGGAAAAATTAAAATACAATCCAAAGTATCTGCTAAATTCTATTTTTATTGAACCAAACGATTTATATAAGGATGATACAAGAGAGTTGACCCGCAAAAACCTTAGAGGCCTTCAAAATTTCAGAACGGTAGACATAAAGTATGTGGAATTGGAAAATGATATGTTGGAAGCATCCATTTATTTATCGCCTTTAAAAAAGTATTCTATTGGCGTTAACACCGAATTGACACATTCAAATATCAGGCAGCTAGGAATTTCAGGAAAACTTTCGTTTTTAGACAGAAATATTTTTAGGGGAGCAGAGTTGTTGAAATTTTCAATTCAAGGATCGTTTTTAGATTCAAAAGATGCTGCCGAAAAAGGAAAATTATTAAATGCCTGGGAAATAGGTGGCGATATTTCATTAGAGCTTCCAAGATTTGTGTTTCCGGTTAAATTTGAAAAATTAATCCCAAAAAGTATGGCGCCCAAAACAATATTTACTTTGGGAACAAGTCTGCAAAAAAATATTGGACTTGATAAACAAAAATTTACAGGAATTGCCGATTATACATGGGAATCATCAAAAACAATGAACCATAGTTTTCAATTGTTGAATGCGCAATTCATCAAAAATTTAAATATTGATTCTTACTTTAGTATTTATAAATCTGAATTTAATAAAATTAACGAAATCGCAAATACCTATTTTGATCAAACCTTAACGCCTAATAATGTTATAGGATTTATTGACAGTAACATTGATGAGGATTTTGAGGAGAGCAATCCGGAGGATTACAAAATTGTAAGAAATATCAGAAACCGTTACAATATTATTACAGAAGATGTTTTGGTTCCGTTAATGGCTTATACCTTTACCTATAACAATGCTGATAATTACAAAGACACCAATTTTTCATTTTTCAGATCTCGATTGGCGGCTGCTGGTAATTTAACCACGTTGTTAGCACAAGAAAATGATGCCAACAACAAAAAAACACTTTTTAACATTCCAATAGCCCAATATGTAAAGTTAGATTTGGAATACAAAAAATACTGGGATTTTAAAGGGAATAATGTTTTGGTTTTTAGAAGTTTTTTAGGCGTGGCAATACCTTACGGAAATTCAAGTACTATCCCTTTTAGCCGAAATTATTTTATTGGCGGTCCAAACGACTTACGGGCTTGGAAAATTTACGATTTAGGTCCGGGTTCAACCAAAAGCGGATTGGAATTTAATGTTGGAAACCTAAAGTTTATCAATACTGTAGAATATAGATTTAATATAGTAAACAGCATTAACGGCGCTTTATTTGTTGATGCGGGCAATATTTGGGACATTTCAAACACTTCAATAACAGAACCTGAAGCAAAATTTAACGGGTTTTCTTCGTTAAAAGATATTGCGATAGGATCGGGTTTTGGACTTCGATACGATTTAAGCTTTATTCTATTGCGATTGGATTTAGGATTTAAAACCTATGAACCATACCTTCCAGAAGGAGATAAATGGTTTAAGAATTACAATATGGGACATGCAGTTTATAATTTTGGGATAAGCTATCCTTTTTAAATCCGAGATTAAAACTATTTCGTTTTCGTTTTTTTTCTGTTCATATGATTATTTAAAAGGGATAATTCATTAATTTTGCTACAATAATTTACAATAACTATACACAAAATATTATGGCTCAAACAATTAAATCAGGAGTTGCATCAGGAAAAACGGTACAAGAAATTTTTAAATTGGCAAAAGCCAAAAATTTCGCATTACCTGCAGTAAATGTTATAGGATCAAACACCATTAATGCTGTTTTAGAAACTGCAAAAGAATTAAAAGCACCTGTAATTATTCAGTTTTCAAATGGCGGGGCTCAATTTAATGCAGGAAAAGGATTGTCTAATGAAAATCAAAAAGCGGCCATCGCAGGCGCTATCGCAGGCGCTAAACATGTTCATTTGTTAGCAACTGCTTATGAAATTCCTGTTATTTTACATACCGATCATTGCTCAAAAGCATTGTTGCCTTGGGTTGATGGCTTGTTGGATGCCGGGGAACAGTTTTTTAAAGAAACTGGCGTGCCGCTATTTAGTTCACATATGTTGGATTTATCTGAAGAACCAATCGAAGAAAATATTGAAATTTGTAAAACATATCTTCAGCGCATGAGCAAAATGGGGATGACTTTAGAAATTGAACTTGGAATAACCGGAGGTGAAGAAGATGGCGTGGACAATTCTGATATTGATTCTTCAAAATTATATACCCAGCCTGTAGAAGTTGCCTATGCTTATGAAGAACTTAAAAAAGTGAGCGATTGCTTTACTATTGCTGCATCATTTGGTAACGTTCACGGGGTTTACAAACCGGGAAATGTGAAGTTAACACCAAAAATATTAGACAACTCTCAAAAATTTATTCAGAATAAATATAAAACAGGCGTAAATCCGGTAGATTTTGTATTTCACGGAGGCTCAGGTTCAACCTTAGAAGAAATTAGGGAAGCAATTGGCTATGGCGTAATTAAAATGAATATTGATACAGATCTTCAATTTGCTTTTACTGAAGGAATTAGAGATTATATGGTGAACAATATCGATTATTTAAAAACACAAATTGGAAATCCAGATGGTGATGACCAACCAAATAAAAAACATTACGATCCAAGAAGATGGTTGCGTGAAGGTGAAGTTACTTTTAAAAAGCGTTTAGCCCAAGCTTTTAAAGATTTAAACAACGTTAACACATTATAGATCTTTGATTTATAATTAAAATTTCATAGAGAGAACATATTTTTATACGTTCTCTTTATTTTTTTTAGTAATTTGCACCACTTATTTTCACTAAAACAACATAGTTATGTCATCTTGGTTTAAAAGAAAAGATAAAGGAATTCAAACTCCTACAGAAGAAAAAAAGGATGTGCCGAAAGGTTTGTGGTATAAAACGCCAAGCGGTAAAATTGTTGATTCGGCCGAATTGAAACATAATTATTATGTTAGCCCGGAAGACGGCTATCACGTAAGAATTGGCAGTGCCGAATATTTTGAAATTCTTTTTGATAACAATACATTTAAAGAATTTGATAAAGATATGGTTTCCAAAGATCCGTTAAAATTTTCTGACAGCAGAAAATATACTGACAGGTTGGAAGAAGCATACGAAAAAACAAAACTTAAAGATGCCGTAAGAACGGCGGTTGGGAAATCTTTAGGCAAGGATTTGGTTATTGCAGCCATGGATTTTGCTTTTATTGGCGGTTCAATGGGAAGTGTGGTAGGCGAAAAAATAGCGAGAGCAATTGATTATTCCATAGAAAATAAAGTTCCATTTCTCATCATCTCCAAATCTGGCGGAGCCAGAATGCAGGAAGCTTCATTGTCTTTAATGCAACTGGTAAAAACATCGGCAAAATTAGCGCAGCTTTCAGAAGTGAATATTCCTTATATTTCATTGTGTACAGATCCAACAACCGGCGGCACAACAGCTTCATACGCGATGCTTGGCGATATTAATATTGCTGAACCAAATGCTTTAATCGCCTTTGCCGGTCCAAGAGTTGTAAAAGACACCACAGGAAAAGATTTGCCAGAAGGATTTCAACGATCAGAGTTTGTGATGGAACATGGTTTTTTAGACAAAATTGTAGAAAGAAAACACTTGAAAAAGCAAATCAATTTATACATTGATTTAATTCAAAATATTCCTGTTAGAAAATAGATAAAAAACGAACCATAAACGGTTCGTTTTTTTTATTGCCGAATGGTTTAACTTCAAAAATAGATTTGATATTTTTTAAATTTTAAATAAAATATCACTTCGTAATTTATTGTAAATCAATAATAATAATAGTATCTTTGCCCACTGCAAACCAAAAGGTTTAGCAATACATAAAAATTATTAATAAAATTAATGTTAGCATGTACTTAACAAAAGAGAAAAAAGAAGAAATTTTCGCCAAACATGGTGAATCAGCCACTAATACTGGCTCATCTGAAGGGCAAATTGCCTTATTTACTTTCAGAATTAATCACTTAACAGAACACTTAAAAAGAAATCGTAAAGATTTTAATACCGAGCGTTCATTAGTGGGATTGGTAGGTAAAAGAAGAAATTTGCTTGATTATTTAATTAAAACGGATATTGTAAGATATCGTGAAGTAATTAAAGAATTAGGCATAAGAAAATAATTCAAGAAAAAAGAGGCTTATTTTGCCTCTTTTTTTTTAATGTATTTGAAAATAAAAAAGCAACAAATTAAACTTTTCATTGGGCAACACACACAACACAACAGCACAAACCAAATGTTTAATTAAATAAAAAATTATTTATGGTACCTAAGGTATTTAGAGAAATTATTGATTTAGGAGATGGAAGAACCATCTCATTAGAAACCGGGAAATTAGCAAAACAAGCTCACGGGTCTGTTGTTGTTCAAATGGGAAATGCAATGTTACTTTGTACGGTGGTTTCATCTTACAAAGAAAGCACTATGGATTTCTTTCCTTTAACTGTTGATTACAGAGAAAAATTTGCTGCTGCAGGTCGTTATCCTGGTGGATTTTTCAAAAGAGAAGCAAGGCCAAGTGATGGTGAAGTTTTAACAATGAGAATTGTGGACCGTGTTTTACGTCCGTTATTCCCATCAGATTACAAAACTGAAACTCAGGTGATGATTCAGTTAATGTCTCATGACGAAGATGTAATGCCTGATGCATTGGCAGGTTTGGCAGCATCTTGCGCCATTCAATTGTCGGATGTTCCTTTTGAATGTCCTATTTCTGAAGCACGTGTTGGAAGAATAAACGGTCAGTTTGTTTTAAATCCAAGCCGCAGTCAATTGTTAGAATCTGACATCGATATGGTTATCGGTGCATCTGCAGATTCTGTGATGATGGTGGAAGGTGAAATGAAAGAAATTTCAGAAGAAGAAATGGCTGATGCCATTAAATTTGCACACGATGCCATTAAAATTCAGTGTGCTGCGCAATTGCGTTTGGCTGAAGCTTTTGGCAAAAAACCTGTAAGAGAATATGCACCTGCAAAAAGCGATGCGGACATTGCCTTAAAAGTGCGTGACGCTGCTTATGATAAAATATATGCCATTGCAAAAGGCGGACATGGAAAAAGAGAACGCGAAGAAGCTTTTTCAGCAGTAAGAGATGAAGTTTTGGCTTTGTTTTCTGAAGAAGAATTGGCTGAAAACGTAACATTGATTAAAACGTATTATTCTAAAGTTGAAAAAGAAGCCGTAAGAGAGTTAACGCTTGCTGAAGGAATTCGTTTAGACGGAAGAAAAACTACAGATATTCGTCCTATTTGGTGTGAAATTGACTATTTACCATCTGTTCACGGCTCGGCCATCTTCACTCGTGGAGAAACGCAAGCACTTGCAACAGTAACTTTGGGAACTTCAAGAGAGTCCAATATGATAGATATGCCAACCCATCAAGGTGAAGAAAAATTCTATTTACATTATAACTTCCCTCCATTTTGTACCGGAGATGCCTACCCATTAAGAGGAACTTCTCGTAGAGAAATTGGACATGGAAACTTGGCGCAACGTGCTTTAAAAGGAATGATTCCTGATGAATGTCCTTATACCATTAGAATTGTGTCGGAAGTATTGGAATCTAACGGTTCTTCTTCTATGGCAACAGTTTGTGCCGGTACTATGGCTTTGATGGATGCAGGGATTCAAATGAAAAAACCAGTTTCAGGTATTGCTATGGGATTGATTTCTGATGGTGATCGTTATGCTGTTCTTTCGGATATCTTAGGTGATGAAGATCATTTGGGTGATATGGACTTTAAAGTTACAGGAACTGTTGATGGTATTACCGCTTGTCAGATGGATATCAAGGTAAAAGGACTTGCTTATGAGATTTTGGTAAAAGCTTTAAAACAAGCTCGTGATGGTCGTTTGCATATTTTAGGAATTCTTAACGAAGCCATTGCTGCTCCTAAACCTGAGGTGAAACCTTATGCTCCAAAAATGATTACCAGAAGAATTCCTAACGAATTTATTGGTGCTTTAATTGGACCAGGCGGAAAAGTAATCCAAGAATTACAGAAAGCAACAGGTTGTACTTTGGTTATTAATGAAGATCCTTTAACAGGAGAAGGCATTGTAGAAATTTTAGGTACAAAACCTGAAGGAATTGAAGCTGTTTTAACAAAAATAGATTCTTTAATGTTTAAACCGCAAGTTGGTGGTGTTTACAAAGTAAAAGTAATCAAAATGCTAGATTTTGGTGCAGTTGTTGAATATCTTGATGCTCCAGGAAATGAAGTGTTATTGCATATTTCTGAATTGGCTTGGGAACGTACAGACAATGTTACTGATGTTATCAATATGGGTGATGTTTTTGAGGTTAAATATTTTGGAAAAGATCCTAAAACCCGTAAAGACAAAGTGTCCAGAAAAGCTATTTTGCCTAAACCGGAAGGCTTTGTAGAAAGACCTCCGCGCGACAGCAGCAGAGACAGCAGAGACAATAGAGGTGGTGACAGAGAAAATCGCGGTGGCGACAGAGACAGAAAACCTAGAGAAAGAAGAGATTAATTAAATCACTTATAAACTCAATATTAAAAAATGCTTCCCAATTTTCGGGAAGCATTTTTTTGTTGCTGAATTGTTAATTAATAAAAAACTCAAAAAAATATTATCTTACAAATTTAAAATAGGCAAAGAAATTTTAACTATTTTAGACGACCGTAAAACTTATCGGATTTTTAATCATATAATTATAGAAATTTTTAAACTAAAAACTAAAAAAATGAAAAAATCAATATTATTATTTGCAGCAATTTTTTCCTTAACTGTATTATTCACGGCTTGTAAGGAAACCAAAAAAGAAGAGGTGAAGGAAGATGTGAAAATAGAAAGTCACGAAGGCCATGACCATGAAGAAGGAGAAATGTCTTCAAGTGTTTATCAATGTCCAATGGATTGCGAAAAAGGCAAAACTTATGAAGTAGCTGGAACTTGTCCGGTTTGTAAAATGGATTTAAAGCCATTGGCAACTTCTATGGAACATGTTGAAGGATGCAAATGTATCGCTTCAGGCGAGTGTAAATGTGAAACAGGGAAATGCACCTGTAAAACCGAAATGGCTTCAAACGTAAAAACAACATCTAAGTGTGAACCGGGAAAATGTGCGTGTAAGGCATAAAATTCCAATAACTTGACCGCATAAAGAAGCCGCTTAATAAAAATTAAGCGGCTTCTTTTATTTGTGTTGAAATAATATTACATCATTCCGCCCATTCCGCCACCCATTGGAGGCATTCCACCGGCTGATTCTTCTTTTATTTCTACCAATGTACAAGCTGTAGTTAAGATCATACCAGCAACAGAAGCGGCATTTTCCAATGCAATTCTTGTCACTTTAGTCGGATCGATAATACCTGCTTTAAACATTTTGGTATATTCATCGGTTTTGGCATTGTAGCCAAAGTCGCCTTTTCCTTCAATAACTTTTGCCACAACTACGGAGCCTTCACCACCTGCATTTTCAACAATTTGACGCAATGGTTCTTCAATAGCCCTGTCTAAAATTCTGATTCCTGTTAATTCATCTAAATTTTCAGTTGTCAATGATTTTAGCACTTCTTTAGTTCTAACCAAAGCAACGCCACCACCGGCAACAATACCTTCTTCAACAGCGGCACGTGTTGCGTGTAACGCATCATCAACGCGGTCTTTCTTTTCTTTCATTTCAACTTCACTTGCAGCGCCAACATACAATACGGCAACGCCACCGGCCAATTTAGCCAAACGTTCCTGTAATTTTTCTTTATCGTAATCGGATGTTGTGGTTTCAATTTGTGCTTTAATTTGTGCGACTCTGTCTTTAATGTCAGTTGCATTACCAGCGCCATTTACAATAGTGGTATTGTCTTTGTCAATGGTAATTCTTTCTGCAGTTCCCAACAAATCAATAGTGGTGTTTTCTAAAGTCAATCCTCTTTCTTCAGAAATTACGGTACCACCGGTTAAAATGGCAATATCTTCCAACATTGCTTTTCTTCTGTCACCAAAACCTGGTGCTTTTACGGCAGCTATTTTTAAGGCACCACGTAATTTGTTCATTACCAAAGTTGCCAAAGCTTCCCCTTCCACATCTTCAGCAATAATTAACAACGGTTTACCGCTTTGGGCAACCGGTTCTAATATTGGCAATAAATCTTTTAGGTTTGTTATTTTCTTTTCAAATAAAAGAATGTAAGGATTTTCTAAATCAACCAACATTTTTTCTGGGTTTGTCACAAAATATGGAGATAAATATCCTCTGTCAAATTGCATTCCTTCAACAATATCCACATATGTTGAAGTTCCTTTTGCTTCTTCAACCGTAATAACGCCTTCTTTACCTACTTTTTTAAAGGCTTGGGCAATTAATTCCCCAATCACATCATCATTATTTGCAGAAATAGAGGCAACTTGTTTAATTTTATCGGAGTTGTTGCCAACTTCTTGTGATTGTTTTTTCAAATCTTCAACAATGGCTTTTACTGCTTTGTCAATGCCGCGTTTTAAATCTAACGGATTTGCGCCAGCAGCCACATTTTTTAACCCTTCTTTTACGATTGCTTGTGCTAAAACAGTTGCGGTTGTTGTTCCGTCACCGGCCAAATCACTGGTTCTTGAAGCAACTTCTTTCACCATTTGCGCACCCATATTTTCTAATGGATCAGCCAATTCAATTTCTTTTGCTACAGTAACGCCATCTTTTGTAATTACAGGTCCGCCAAATGATTTTCCTATAACTACATTTCTTCCTTTTGGACCTAAAGTCACTTTTACTGCATTTGCCAATGCGTCAACACCACGTTTTAATCCGTCGCGAGCTTCAATATCAAAAATTATTTGTTTTGCCATTTTAGTATTTTTTTAAGTTTTGTTTTATAAGTTGAAAGTCATATTAATAACTTTCAACATTCAAACTTTTAATTTTATTAATTAATTATAATTTAAACAATTGCTAAAATATCGCTTTCTCTCATAATAAGGTATTCGGTGCCATCAACAGCAAGCTCTGTACCTGCATATTTGCCAAATAATACGGTATCACCAACTTTCACGGTCATTGGCTCATCTTTTAATCCGTTGCCAATGGCTATTACTGTACCTTTTTGTTGTTTTTCTTTTGCTGAATCAGGAATAATAAGTCCGGAAGCAGTGGTTTTTTCAGCTGGAAGAGGTTCTACTAAAACTCTATCTGCTAATGGTTTAATATTAATTTTACTCATTTTTAATTGATTTTAAAAATTATTAATTATTCGGAAAAAGGTTCCAAAATTGTGCCAATTCAATAAAACTGACAAATGTGTTTTTAACGGGATAATATTGAATAAAAAAATGCCAACGTGTCATTTACATTGGCATTTTTAAGAATATTTTTTTTCAATAAATATTATTGAACAGTATCTTGTGTAACAGGAGTTGAAGTTGCCGGTTGTGCTGGAGCATCCTGAACTTCACGATTTTGAATAGTGTTTTCAATTTCTGAGCTTGTGTCAACAACATTTGCTTTTGGTGCTGCAAAATTTGACAATAAAATCAATGCAAGCAACACGATTGAGAGTGCCCAAGTACTTTTGTCTAAAAAGTTGGTTGTATTTTGAACGCCTCCTAAAGCTTGTGTTCCGCCACCGCCAAAAGAAGATGATAATCCTCCGCCTTTTGGATTTTGAACCATAATGATTAATATGAGCAAAAGTGCTACGATCATAATCAGAACCAAAAATAATGTATACGTCATGACTTATTTTTTTTGTAATTTTTTTATTGCTTTAATTCGGTCTGCAAAGAAACCACTTTTTTCTGGATATTTCAAAATTAAAATGCGATAAGCTTTGATGGCATTTTCATATTTTTTTTGTTCAAGATAAACCTTGGCCAAGGTCTCTGTCATCAAACTTTCATTTTCTGTTGTGCTTTCATTTGTAACGTCAATATTTATGACGTTTTTGTCAACCGGTTTTATTTTAGGATTTAACTCAATAAACTTGTCTATTAAGTTAAATTTCTCTTCAATCTTTTCAATTTTTCGATCTTGATTTCCCTCTCGTACTATTGGTTTTTGGGATATTAATTGCATCCACTCATTAAATGAATGCGGTTCAGAGCTTATGAACTGAATAGGTTTGCCTATTTCCAGTACATCAGTCGATTTTTCTTCAGTTTTTTCAATTTCTTTATTCTCAATCGCATCGGTTTCTATTTCTAAACTTTTATTGAAAAAGGAATCGTTAATTTTTTTATGAAGGGCCTTAACATCTTCGGCATCAATGACTTCAATTTCTTCTAAAGATTCAATTTCTTTTTTATGATTGCTTACGAATATAGGTGAAGTGATAAAATCAAAAAGCACTTTTCTGTCTATAGTATAGGCGGCTGTTTGTTTTAATGTTTGGTTGTATTTGAAGCTGTTTGTTTTATTGAGTCCTTTTAACTGAATAGCCCTGGCCGACTGAAAATAGGGGAATTCAGCAATAACCTCATTCAATTGTTGCGTTTTTAGTGCATCAATGTTTTCGGGATATTGCAGTAAAAAAGTGAATTCAGCGCTGTTCATATTTACCATTTTGCCACAGAAGCATTAAAAATATCTTGTGTGATTCGTTCAATAATTTCATTCAAAGCGTCATCTAAAATACCGCCCGTTAATTGCGCATTTCCATCATAATCATAATAGTGCGAAAAGGAACGTTCAAAATTGTCTTCTTCAAGCTTGTTATTGTAAAAGCGGACATTTACCGTAATGGTGAGTCGGTTTTGTGCTGCAGTTTGTTGTGCCGTTGCAGTCATTGGGTTAATTTTGTAACCTGTAATTTCTCCTTCAAACTGTAAATCTCCTCCCGATTTAACCAAACTTAAATTGGTTTGCTGCAAAAATAAATCCTGTAATTTTACGGTAAACGTCTGACTTAAAGTAGGTTCAACCAAAATAGCATTGTTTGGGAAGTAATCTATTTGAATCGTTTTCACATCCGATTTTATATTGGTTCCCGTAAATGAATAAATTCCGCAACTTTGCGAGGTGAAGATAAGCAGCAATAATATAAGGTGACTAATTTTTTTCATTTTACTGTTTTGATGTTGTTTTGGGAAACCATAATTAAGTCCCAAAGTTACTTATTTAAATTAAAGGTCGTAATGTTTTATTTTACGATACAATGTTCTTTCTGAAATTCCCAATTCTTTTGCGGCCAGTTTTCGTTTTCCCTTGTTGCGATCTAACGATTTTTTGATCAACTCAATTTCTTTATCCTGAATAGACAGGCTTTCATCGGCATCAATGGTTTCTTCAAAATCATAATCATCAGATTCTTTGTATTTTTCATTGATTCTTACAACTTCCACCTGATTTTCAGTTTCCGAATCTGAAACGTCTTCTTTGTAAATTTTCTGAATTAATTTTTTGCTTTCCTCTTTAACTTTCTCAACACTTCCGCTTTGCATTAAATCGAGCGTTAATTTTTTTAAATCGTTAATGTCGTTTCGCATATCAAACAAAATCTTGTACATAATTTCCCGTTCTGAGGAAAACTCGCTGGTCGATTTTTTATTTTCGATTACCGAAGGTAAATTGGTGCCTTTTGCAGGTAAATACTGTAACAATCGGTCGGAGGAAATCAATCTGTTTTCTTCAACAACCGAAATTTCTTCAGCAATATTTCGCAACTGTCTTATATTTCCCGGAAAACCATAATTTTCCAGAACCCTAACTGCATTGTCGGAAAGTTTAACAGACGGCATTTTATATTTTTGGGCAAAATCTGAAGCGAATTTTCTAAACAATAAATGAATGTCTCCAACACGTTCACGTAACGGCGGCAAATTTATTTCAATAGTGCTTAAACGATAATATAAATCTTCCCGAAACTTTCCTTTATTGATGGCTTCCTGCATATTTAAATTGGTTGCGGCAACAATACGCACATTGGTTTTTTGCGTTTGTGACGAACCCACTTTAATAAACTCGCCATTTTCCAATACACGCAACAACCTAACCTGTGTGGTTAAAGGCAATTCGCCCACTTCATCCAAAAAAATAGTGCCGCCGTCGGCGACTTCAAAATAGCCGTTGCGCGATGCGATAGCACCGGTAAACGAGCCTTTTTCGTGGCCAAACAATTCACTGTCTATTGTTCCTTCCGGAATTGCGCCACAGTTTACGGCAATATATTTGGCGTGTTTTCTGTGAGATAAATGATGAATTATTTTTGGAATACTTTCTTTACCAACGCCGCTTTCTCCGGTAACCAAAACAGAAATATCTGTTGGCGCAACCCGAATTGCTTTTTCAATCGCTCGGTTTAGGTGATGGTCATTTCCAATAATTTCAAAACGTTGTTTGATGGCTTGCAATGATTCCATGGATTAAACTCTTTTTCCTATTAGCGTGGCAGAAGTGCAATCTTCGATAAAAATATTTACAAGATCGCCCAATTTTTCATCTCCTTTAGGGAAAACAATCACCGCATTCTGCGAATTTCTTCCTTTCCAGTGAGAATCCGATTTTTTTGAAGATCCTTCAATCAATACTTCAACTGTTTGTCCAACAAATTTTTGGGTATGGTACAAACTGTGTTTTTGTTGCAGCAAAATGATTTCTGCAAGTCTTCTTTTTTTAACCTCAAAAGGAACATCATCATCCATTTTTTTCTCTGCCAACGTTCCCGGACGTTCAGAATATGCAAACATAAATCCGAAATCATATTTTACATATTCCAATAAACTTAAGGTTTCTTGGTGTTCTTCTTCTGTTTCGCCGCAAAAACCGGTCATCATATCTTGTGACAAACCACAATCTGGAATAATTTTTCGAATGTTATCAATCAATTCAATATATTCTTCACGCGTATGCTGGCGATTCATTCTTTTTAACACCGAAGTGCTGCCCGATTGTACAGGCAAATGAACATAATTGCATATATTTTCGTGTTTCGCCATCGTATAAATAACGTCCAAATTCATGTCTTGCGGATTGGAAGTTGAAAAGCGAATTCTCATTTTTGGAAATGAAGTTGCCACCATATCCAACAATTGAGAAAAATCAACCGCTGTTGCCTGGGCAATTTCCGAAGCATTTTTAAAATCTTTTTTCAATCCGCCGCCATACCAAAGATAACTGTCCACATTTTGGCCTAAAAGCGTTATTTCTTTATAGTTTTTATCGCTTAAATCCTTTATTTCTTCTAAAATGCTTTTAGGTTCGCGACTTCTTTCACGGCCACGGGTGAACGGAACTACGCAAAATGTGCACATATTGTCGCAGCCTCTTGTGATGGAAACAAAAGCAGATACGCCATTGCTGTTTAATCGCACCGGAGAAACATCACCATAGGTTTCTTCTTTTGATAAAATGACATTTACGGCATCTCGGCCTGCATTTATTTCTTCCAATAAATTCGGTAAATCTCTGTATGCGTCTGGCCCAACAACCAAATCTACAATTTTTTCTTCTTCTAAAAATTTGGCTTTTAACCGCTCAGCCATACATCCCAAAACGCCCACTTTCATAGAAGGATTTATCTTTTTTACGGCATTGTATTTTTCCAGACGTTTTCGAACAGTTTGCTCTGCTTTTTCTCTAATGGAACATGTATTTACCAAAACCAAGTCGGCTTCTTCCAATAAATGCGTGGTGTTATATCCTTGTTTTGAAAGAATGGAAGCAACAATTTCACTGTCGTTTAAATTCATGGAACAACCATAACTTTCTATATATAATTTTTTGGAATTTCCTTCAATTTGTTCAGTTAACAGTGGTTGTCCCTGATTTTTTTCTATGATAATTTTTTCGTTCCCCATAAGTTTTTATTGGAAGGCAAAGATATAACCAATTTTTTAAAAAGATGACAGATTGGCAGAATTTTAACAAAGGATAAATCCCCAAAAAGTTGCGTTTTTTAAGGTTATTATTCATATTAAAAAAATTCTATATACTTTTGCAATCCAAAACCCGAATTGAATATGGCGTTTTTATTGTAGCGGAAAATGAATTTAGGAAGGTTTTAAAATTATAATTTATAAATATGGCGAAAAATTTAGTAATCGTAGAGTCACCTGCAAAAGCAAAAACCATTGAAAAATTTTTAGGAAAAGATTTTCAGGTTGAATCCAGTTTTGGACATATTGCCGATTTGCCTTCCAAGGAGATTGGGATTGATGTAGAAGGAAATTTTAGTCCGAAATATGTGGTTCCTGCCGATAAAAAAGCCTTGGTAAAAAGATTGAAAGATTTGGCCAAAAATGCCGATATGGTTTGGCTGGCATCGGATGAGGATAGGGAAGGTGAAGCCATTGCCTGGCATTTATACGAACAATTAAAATTAAAGGAAGCCAATACAAAGCGTATTGTATTTCACGAAATTACCAAAAAAGCCATATTAAAAGCAGTAGAAAATCCAAGAAGCATCGATTACAATTTGGTAAACGCACAACAAGCAAGGCGTGTGTTAGACAGGTTGGTTGGTTATGAATTATCGCCTGTTCTTTGGCGAAAAATTAAAGGAGGCTTATCGGCCGGGAGAGTTCAATCTGTCGCTGTTAGGTTAATTGTTGACAGAGAACGTGAAATAAAAAGTTTCGATCCGCAGGCTTCTTATAAAGTAATGGCCCAGTTTATTACGGAGGAAGATAAAAAATTTAAGGCATCGTTGCCGAAGAATTTTGACACCAAAGAAGATGCCGCTTCATTTTTGAAATCTTGTATTAACGCCAAATTTAAGGTGGATGATTTGCAGACCAAACCTGCCACAAAATCTCCTGCAGCACCATTCACAACATCAACATTGCAACAAGAAGCATCCAGAAAATTGTATTTTCCGGTAGCCAAAACAATGATGATTGCACAGCGTTTGTACGAAGCCGGATTGATTACTTATATGAGAACCGACAGTCTTAATTTATCGGAAGACGCAAAAATTGAGGCACAAGAAGAAATTATTTCCTCTTATGGAGCAGCATACAGCAAACCAAGAAGTTTTCTCACCAAAGATAAAGGCGCCCAAGAAGCTCACGAGGCCATTAGGCCAACCAGTATGAGTCTTCAGTCGGTTTCAATTGATTATGACCAGGACAGGTTGTACGATTTAATTTGGAAAAGAACCATTGCTTCACAAATGAGTGATGCGCAATTGGAACGCACCAATGTAAGAATTACAAATACCAACAATAAGGAAGTTTTTACGGCAAATGGTGAAGTAATAAAATTTGAAGGATTTCTAAAAGTGTATTTGGAAGGTACTGATAACGAAGATGAAGAACAAGAAGGTATGTTGCCAAAATTATCGAAAGGTGAAGTTTTAGTCAACAAATACATCACTGCAACCGAACGTTATACCAGAGCGCCTTACCGATATTCAGAAGCCGCACTTGTAAAAAGATTGGAAGAATTGGGAATTGGGCGTCCGTCCACCTACGCACCAACAATTTCAACCATTCAAAAAAGAGAATATGTTGAAAAAGGAACCATTGAAGGTGAAGACAGAAGTTATACCGAACTGAAATTAAAAGGCGGCGAAGTAATTACCAAAACGCTGACCGAAAAAGTGGGATCAGACAAAGGTAAATTAGTGCCTACAGATATTGGAAATATTGTAAATGACTTTTTGGTGGAGAATTTCACCTATATTTTAGATTTTGGTTTTACCGCAAAAGTAGAATCGGAATTTGATGATATTGCCGAAGGAAAAGAAGATTGGATTAAAATGATCAAAGATTTTTACAAATCATTTCATCCAATGGTTGAAGATGTAGCCGAAAATGCAGACAGGGCGAAAGGTGAACGTTTATTGGGCGTTGACCCGGAAAGCGGCAAAAATGTATATGCGCGTTTGGGAAGATTTGGCGTGATGGTTCAAATTGGTGAAGCAACAGATGAAGAAAAACCGAAATTTGCAAGTTTGCAAGGCGACCAAACATTAAATTCCATCACTTTTGAAGAAGCAATGGATTTATTCAAACTCCCAAGAACAATTGGCGGTTATGAGGGAAAAGAAGTGGTGGTTGCAGTTGGCCGTTTTGGACCTTATGTTTTGTATGACAGTATGTATGTATCTATTCCAAAAGATGAAAACCCGATGTCGGTCGACATTAACCGCGCCATTGAATTAATTCAGGAAAAACAAAAAGCAGATGCGCCAATTTGTGAATATGAAAATATTCCGGTGCAAAAAGGTGTTGGTCGCTTTGGACCGTTTTTGAAATGGGATGGAATTTATATCAATGTAAATAAAAAATACGATTTTGATAATTTAACCGAAAAAGATGTGGTTGAATTGATTGAAGAAAAGAAACGGAAAGATATTGAGAAAGTCATTCATCACTGGCCTGAAGAAGGAATTTCGGTTGAAAAAGCACGTTGGGGAAGATCAAATATTTTAAAGGGAAAAACAAAGATAGAATTGTCAAAAACAGTGGACCCAAGTAAATTAACATTGGCAGATGTTAAGGAAATCATTGAAAAAAACGCGCCTAAGAAGAAAACAACAAAAGGAAAAACGGCGAAAAAATAATATTTTTATTATATTGCGTCGAAAAAAAAGTTTAGAACCCCTTGAAAATGAATTTCGATTACCTTAAACCTATTGATGATACGTTATTGGAGCAGGCAAAATTGCAATCCGATCAATCATTTGGCCGCTGTATCGAAATTTATTCCATCCAAAATGGATTCCCCAATCTGGCAAATAAGAAAATAGCCATTGTAGGCGTTGAAGAAGGCCGTTCGGCTATTGAAAATCACGAAACTGGTTCCAATTTAAATGAAATCAGAAAAGAATTGTACAAACTTTTTCCCGGAAATTGGCCAATTAGCGTTGCCGACATTGGGAATATTCCGCAGGGAAATACCATAGAAGATACTTATTTTGCGCTGGGAGAATTATTGACTTATCTTATAAAAAATAAAATCATTCCCATCATTATTGGCGGCGGACAAGATTTAACCTATTCAAATTACAGGGCTTACGACAAGTTGGAGCAAACCGTAAATATTGTTTCGGTGGACAATAAGTTTGATTTAGGCACTATAGAGGACGATTTAACTTCCCAATCTTATTTAAGCAAGATTGTGATGAACCGTCCAAATAATTTATTCAATTTCAGCAATATTGGCTATCAAACTTATTTTAAATCCCAAAATGAAATCGATTTGTTAGATGGTTTGTTCTTTGAAGCTTATAGATTGGGGGAAGTTTCGCATGCAATTCAATTGGTTGAACCCGTTTTACGCGATGCCGATATTGTGAGCATAGATTTATCTTCAATTAAAAATGCAGATTCCCCGGCAAACAACAATGCAACACCTAATGGTTTTACAGGTGCAGAAATTTGTGCAATTTCAAGATATGCTGGGTTAAGCGATAAAGTGACTTCTTTTGGCATTTATGAATACAATGCAACATTAGATGTTA